>JBMOMI010000138.1:0-8041 GCA_049325235.1 Actinomycetota bacterium
GCCCGCCGGCCGACCGGTGTGGACGACACCCGCACTCTCGACCAGCGGCGCTTCGACGCCCTGTACGACATCGTGCTCGGCCGGTCCGGGGGCGTGGCCGGGGAGGTCCAGGTGGTCGTCGCGGCGGACACGCTCGCCGGCATCGACAACCGCCCCGCGCTGCTGCGCGGCTACGGACCCATCACGGCCGACGCCGCGCGGCTCTTCGCCGGCGACGCGCGGTGGAGGCGCCTCGTCACTGACCCGTGGGAGGGCCGGCTGCTGGACGTCGGCACCCGCACCTACCGCCCGCCCAAGCACCTCGAGCGGTTCGTCAAGACGCGCGAGCTGACCTGCATCGAACCCGGCTGCGAACGCGACTCGAGGACCGCCGAGCTCGACCACCGCCAGCGGTTCCCGGAGGGGCCGACGGCCGAGTTCAACCTCGACCCGTTGTGCACGCCGGGCCACGGCCGCAAGACGCGCGGCAGCGTGGAGGTCGACCAGCTCGAGCCCGGCGTCTACGAGTGGACGACGCGGCTCGGCCGCCGCTACGTGGTCGACAAGCGGCCGCTGGACGAGTTCACCGGCCCGGCCACCGGCCGCGACAAGCCGGACCCATACGCCGGGCCGCCGCCCTTCTGAGCAGCACCCCGAGTCGCACGGCGTCCGGCAGGATCAGCGGGATGAGCACCTCGCCGCGCACCCTGCTCCTGGTCCGGCACTCCAAGGCGGACCGCCCGGACGACGTGCCCGACCACGACCGGCCGCTGACCGGCCGGGGTCGGCGCGACGCGGCGGCGCTCGGGCGCTGGCTCGCCGGGCAGCGCCTGGTCCCCGACCTCGTGCTGTGCTCGGGCGCCACCCGCGCGACGCAGACGTGGGAGCACGCCGCGGCGGCACTCGGCCGGGACGTCGAGGCGCGGTCCACCGATGAGCTCTACGACGCCTCGGCGGAGGCCGTCGTCAACCTGTGCGCCCAGACGTCCGCCGACGTCCGGGTGCTGGCGGTGGTCGGCCACGAGCCCACGATGTCGACGGTGGCCGCCGCGCTGGCCGGCCCGGGCTCCGACCAGGCCCTGCTGGCGCACGTCCGAGCGCACCTGCCCACCAGCGGGGTCGTCGTCCTCGAGCTCGACGGCGACTGGGACGACCTGGCCGGCGGCACGTGCCGGCTCACGGGTCTGGCCGCCCCGCGGGGCTGAGCCGCCTCGGCAGACCCAGCCGGGCAGACCCAGCCCGGCAGACTCAGCCGTCCACGGCGTCGGCGGTCTCGATCTCCTCGCGGCTGATGCCGAGCAGGTAGAGCACCGTGTCGAGGTACGGCAGCGTCACCGCCGTGTCGGCCTGCTGGCGGACGACCGGCTTGGCGTTGAAGGCCACCCCCAGCCCGGCGAGCGCGAGCATGTCCAGGTCGTTGGCGCCGTCCCCGATCGCGACCGTCCGCGTCAGCGGCAGCCGCTCGGCCGCCGCGAACTCCCGCAGCGCCGCCGCCTTGCCGGCCCGGTCGACGACGTCCCCCAGCACGCGCCCGGTGAGGACGCCGTCGGCGACCTCCAGCCGGTTCGCGCGCACGAGCGAGATGCCCAGGTCGGCCGCCAGCGGCTCGACGACCTCCGCGAAGCCGCCGGAGACGAGGCCGAGCGTGAACCCGAGGCGGTGCAGGGTGCGCACCAGGGTGCGCGCTCCCGGCGTCAGCCGGACCTCGGCCCGTACCTCGTCGAGGACCCGCGCGTCCAGGCCGGCCAGCCGGGCGACCCGCTCGTGGAGGCTGGCGGCGAAGTCGAGCTCGCCGCGCATCGCGCGCTCGGTGATCTCGGCCACCTCCGCCTCCCGGCCGGCGCGCGCCGCCAGCAGCTCGATCACCTCGGCCGTGATCAGCGTCGAGTCGACGTCCATGACGACCAGGCGGCGCCCGCGCCGGGCCAGGCCGGCGGGGGAGACCGCGACGTCCACCCCGAGACGGGCGGCCTCGACCGCCAGCGCCCGCCGGAGGTCCACCGGGTCCATCGACCCGGAGACGTCGAGCTCGACCGCGGTCACCGGGTCGCGGGCCAGCCGGCGGATGCGGTCGATGTTGGCCCCGTGGGCGGCCACCCGGCCCGCGATCTCGGCGACGGCCACCGGGGTCAGCGGCCGGCCGATGAGGGTGACGTGCAGGCGGACGGCGGGGCGCGGCGCCGCGTCACCGGTCCCGGCGACGCAGGCGACGCGCATCCCGAGGTCGTGGCCCAGCGCCGTCACCGTGCCCATCAGTCGGCCCTCGTCCCGGCCCGGTGTCACCAGCACGGCCAGCGTGAGGTGCTCGCGGACGACGACCTGCTCGACGTCCAGCACCTCCACCCCGGGCCCGGCCAGCGCCTCGAAGAGCCGGGCCGTGACCCCCGGCCGGTCCCGCCCCGTCACGGTGACCAGCAGCGTCCGTGGCCCGGTCACCGCCCCTCCCGCCGGTCGCGCCACATCCGCAGCACGCTGACCAGGGCCAGTGCACCTCCGGCGAGGAAACCGGTCAGGGGGCTGGGCATGTCCCCGAGGTAGGCGTCGAGGACCCAGAAGGCCCCGGCGACCACTGCTCCGACGCCGAGGACGAGCAGCACCGAGCCGACGATGGGACGCCAGCGGTCCTCCGGGCCGGTCATCGGTTGCGGTCGTCTCGCCACGCGAGCCAGTCGGCGAGCCGCGCGAGGTCGTAGCGCGGTCCGTCCAGCCCGACCGTGAACAGGGTGACGCCCAGGTCCAGCAGCGCGTCACCGCGTCGCTCGGGTGACCCGGAGACACCGACCGACCGCTCGATGCGCGACGGGTCACGGCCCTCGACACCGCACCACTCGTCGAGGACGGTCATCTTCCGGGCGACCGTCTCCGGGTTGCCGAAGCCGTGCCAGATGTCGGCGTGGCGGGCGACGTACCGCAGCGTCTTGCGCTCGCCGCCGCCGCCGATCAGCACGGGGATGCGCCGCGTCGGCGGCGGGTTCAGCCGCGCCCACCGGCGCTCGATGCGCGGCAGGGCCGCCTCCAGGTCGGCCAGCCGTGACCCCGGGGTGCCGAAGTCGTAGCCGTACTCGTCGTAGTCCCGCTGGAACCACCCGGCCCCGATGCCGAGGATCAGCCGGCCACCGCTGATGTGGTCGACCGTGCGGGCCATGTCGGCGAGCAGGTCAGGGTTGCGGTAGGAGTTGCACGTGACGAGCGCGCCGATCTCGACGCGCTCGGTGGCCTCCGCCCACGCACCGAGCATCGTCCAGCACTCGAAGTGCATGCCGTCCGGAGCGCCCGACAACGGGAAGAAGTGGTCCCAGTTGAAGACCACGTCGACACCCGCCTCCTCCGCCGCGGCGACCGCCCGACGGATCTCGGCGTAGTCGGCGTGCTGCGGCTGCAGCTGGACGCCGACGCGGACGGGGCGGCGGGGCGAGGCGCTCACGGGGAGAGAACCTAGACGAGCCGACCGCCGCGGGCGCCGACGGTCACCCGCGCGCTCGGCCCCGCAGGGACGCCACCGCGTTCCGCTCGGCCGGCGGTGGGACGACCTGACCCTTGCCGATCACGGTCAGGCCGCTGTCGGTGACCGTGAAGCCGCGTGCCCGGTCCTCCTCGGGGTCCATCCCGATGCGGGCCCCCTCGGGAATGACCACGTTCTTGTCGACGATGCACCGGCGCAGCACCGCGTGCCGGCCCACCTCGACGTTGTCCATGATCACGCACTCGCTGACCGACGACCACGAGTGCACGTACACGTTCGTGCCGAGCACCGAGCTCTCGACGAGCCCGCCGCTCACCACGGTCCCGGGGCCGACGATCGAGTTCACGGCGTGCCCGATGCGCCCGTGCCACCCGTGCACGAACTTCGCCGGCGGCAGCGGGGGCTGCTGGGAGTAGATCCGCCACTCGGTGTTGTAGAGGTTGAAGACGGGGTGCACCGAGATCAGGTCCATGTGCGCCTCGAAGAACGAGTCGATGGTGCCGACGTCCCGCCAGTAGTCGCGGTCCCGGTCGGTGGAGCCGGGGACGTCGTTGTCGCGGAAGTCGTACACCGCGGCGTCGGACCGGGAGACGAAGTCCGGGACGATGTCGCCGCCCATGTCGTGACGGGACCCCTCCCGCTCGGCGTCCCGCGTCACCGCGTCCACGAGCGCGTCGGCGTCGAAGACGTAGTTGCCCATCGACGCCAGCACCTGGTCCGGCGCGTCGGGCAGGCCCTCGGCGTCCTTCGGCTTCTCCAGGAACGCCTCGATCCGCCGGGGATCCGTCGGGTCCACGGCGATGACGCCGAACTGGTCGGCGAGCGACAGCGGCTGGCGGATCGCCGCGACGGTGCAGGAGGCGCCGATGTCCCGGTGCGCCTCGACCATCTGCGAGAAGTCCATCCGGTAGACGTGGTCGGCGCCCACGACCACGACGATGTCCGGCCGCTCGTCGTGGATGAGGTTGAGGCTCTGGTAGATCGCGTCGGCGCTGCCCAGGTACCACTGCTTGCCGCGGCGCTGCTGGGCCGGCACCGGCGTCACGTAGTTGCCGAGCATCGTCGACATCCGCCACGTCAGCGTCACGTGCCGGTCGAGGCTGTGCGACTTGTACTGCGTCAGCACGACCACCTTGCGGTAGTCGGAGTTGATGACGTTGCTCAGGGCGAAGTCGATGAGGCGGTACGTGCCACCGAAGGGCACCGCCGGCTTGGCCCGGTCGGCGGTCAGGGGCATCAGCCGCTTGCCCTCGCCGCCCGCGAGGACGATCGCCAGGACCTTGGGAGCCGCCATGACCGCAGCCTAGGGCGGGACGCGATCTTCCGCACCGGCATCGCCGCGCCGTCGGCGCTAGCGTTCGCGGCAGGAGGTGGTCCCGGTGCGAGTCGACCTGCTGACACGTGAGTACCCGCCCGACGTCTACGGCGGGGCCGGCGTGCACGTCGCCGAGCTGGCCCGCGTACTGCGGCCGCGGGTGGACCTGCGCGTGCGCTGCTTCGGTGCCGAGCGGCGCGAGGAGGGGGTCACCGGCTACCCGGACCCGCCGTACCTCGCCGGCGCCAACGCCGCGCTGCGCACCCTGGGCGTCGACCTCGCCATGGCGGCCGATGTGGCGGGTGCGGACGTCGTCCACTCGCACACCTGGTACGCGAACCTCGCCGGCCACGTCGGCGGGCTGCTGCACGGCGTCCCGCACGTGCTCACCGCCCACAGCCTGGAGCCGCTGCGGCCGTGGAAGGCCGAGCAGCTCGGCGGCGGCTACGCGGTCTCGTCGTGGGCGGAGCGCAGCGCCTACCTCGGCGCCGCCGCCGTCATCGCGGTCAGCGCGGCCATGCGCGACGACATCCTGACCGCCTACCCCGACGTCGACCCGGGCCGCGTGCACGTCGTCCACAACGGGATCGACACGTCCCTGTGGCGCCGGGACACCGGGACGACGCACCTGGCCCGGCTCGGCGTCGACCCCGGGCGTCCCAGCGTGGTCTTCGTGGGCCGGATCACCCGCCAGAAGGGGCTGCCGCACCTGCTGCGCGCGGCCCGGCGGCTCCCGGACGACGTCCAGCTCGTGCTGTGCGCCGGCGCGCCGGACACCCCGGAGATCATGGCCGAGGTGACCGGTCTGGTGAGGGAGCTGCAGTCCCAGCGGCAGGGCGTCGTCTGGATCGAGGAGATGCTCCCTCGTGACCAGCTGAGCCAAGTGCTCTCCGCGGCAACGGTTTTCGTCTGCCCCTCGGTCTACGAGCCGCTGGGCATCGTCAACCTCGAGGCGATGGCGTGCGGTGCGGCGGTGGTGGGCACCGCGACCGGCGGCATCCCCGAGGTCGTCGCCGACGGCGAGACCGGGTGGCTGGTGCCGATCGAGCAGGTCGCCGACGGCACCGGGACGCCGGTCGACCCGGCGCGGTTCGAGGCCGACCTGGCCGCGACCCTCACCGCGGCCGTCACCGACCCCGACGAGGCCCGCGTCCGCGGGGAGGCAGGCCGCCGCCGCGCCGAGGCCGAGTTCTCCTGGGACCGGGTCGCCGAGCGCACCCTGGCCGTCTACCAGGCGGTGCTCGACGGGTCCTGAGCCGTCAGCTCGGCAGTGACGGCCGCGGCGAGGCTGCGACGCGCCACCGCGTCCACGTCGCGGAGCGTCGCCGACCGGCGCGTCGCCTCCCAGCCGGTGACCGCGGCGCCGTCGTCCTCCAGCGCCAGCTCGACGATGGCGCGCACCCGGGTGGCGGTGGCGAGCACGCGGGCGGCCCGAGGGTCGGTCCCCGGCGGCAGCGCGTCCCGGGCCAGGCCGCCGTCCCGCACCGCGAGGATCCGCTCGGCGGCGTCCTCCCGCCACCGGGAGACGTCGAGTGCGGCGAGCACCTCGGTGGCCGATCGCAGCGCCTCGCGCAGGGCCCGGTCCGCGTCGGCGAGGGTCTCGGTCGGCGGGCGCAACGGGCGAGCGCGGTGGACGCGCCAGTCGACGAGTGCGCCCGGCTCGAGCGCCGAGCCGAAGGCGGTGACCTCCGGCACGAGCCCGAGCGCGTCGTCGCCGAGCCGGACCACGGCGGCCTCCCCGGCCTCGGTGGCCGCGGCCGTGAACGCCGGCGGGCCGGTCAGGTCGCTCGGGTCTCCGGGAGCCGGGAGCACCACCCGCACTAGGGACGCGCCGGCGCCACCCAGCTCGTCGAGCAGGTCCGCCAGCGTCCCGGCCGCGGTGGGCTCGCCGGACACGGTGTGCGGCTCGTCGTCGCGCTGGACCGCCGCCAGACAGGCAGACCGGGGCACCCGACCTCGCAGCGCCGCGGTGCCCCAGAGGCTGAGGCGGACGGCGCGGGGCAGGTCGAGCACCCCTGAAGGCTAGGGGCGCTCGCGGCCTCTAGGGTCTGGGGGTCATGGGCGACGTGCTGGAGCTGGCAGGCGTCATGGTGCGGCGCGGCGACACGGTGCTGCTGGACTCCGTCGACTGGTCGGTCGCCGAGAGCGACCGCTGGGTGGTGCTGGGCCCCAACGGCGCCGGCAAGACCACGCTGCTCCAGGTGGCCGCCGCCCGGATGCACCCGACCAGCGGCGTCGCCTCGGTGCTGGGCGAGCAGCTCGGTGCCGTCGACGTGTTCGAGCTGCGGCCCCGGATCGGCCTGTCGAGCGCTGCCCTCGCCGAGCGCCTGCCGGCGGGGGAGCGGGTCGCCGACGTCGTCGTCACGGCCTCCTACGGCGTGGTCGGCCGGTGGCACGAGGCGTACGACGACCTCGACCACGCCCGGGCGGCCGAGCTGCTCGCCGCGCTCGGTGTGAAGCACCTCGCGGACCGGCTGTTCGGCACGCTCAGCGAGGGCGAGCGCAAGCGCGTGCAGATCGCCCGCGCCCTGATGACCGACCCCGAGCTCATGCTGCTCGACGAGCCGGCCGCCGGCCTCGACCTCGGCGGCCGGGAGGACCTCGTACGGCGTCTCGGCCAGCTCGCCGCCGACCCGTTCGCCCCGGCGCTCGTTCTCGTCACCCACCACGTCGAGGAGGTGCCGCCCGGCTTCACCCACCTGCTCCTGCTGCGCGCCGGGCGGGTGGTGGCGTCCGGGCCGCTCGAGCACACCCTGACGAGCGACAACCTCACCGCGACGTTCGGGATGCCGCTGACCGTCCAGCGGCACGGTGACCGCTGGACGGCGCGCGCGTTCGGCTGACGCGCCGGACGAGGTCCGCCGACCCGGTCGGACTACGCCCCGTGCGTGCATCCGGGTGCCTAGGCTGACCACGACTGGGGAGGTGACCCGGCGGTGGACTGGCTGCGCGAGACCCAGTGGCTCTGGTGGGTCGGCGCCGCGCTGGTCCTCGGGCTCGTGGAGGTCGCCTCGCTCGACCTGGTGTTCGCGATGCTCACCGTCGGTGCGCTGGCCGGGGCCGGCGTCGCCTTCGCCGGCGGCTCGTTCACGGCTCAGGTGCTGGTGGCCACGGGCGTCGCCGCGCTCCTGCTCGTCGTCGTCCGACCGGTGGCCCTGCGGAAGCTCAAGCCCGCCGGGCCGACCCAGCGCACCAACACCGCCGCCCACGTCGGCCGGGAGGCGGAGGTGCTGCGCACCGTCACCGCTCGCGAGGGCCTGGTCAAGCTCGCGGGCGAGGAGTGG
>JBMOMI010000139.1:0-7997 GCA_049325235.1 Actinomycetota bacterium
CCACCGCGTGCTTGGCCACCTTGGCCGCGGCCTCGTAGCCGATGACGCGGTTGAGCGGCGTCACCACCGACGGCGAGGCCTCGGCGTAGCGGCGGCACCGCTCGACGTCCGCCTCCAGCCCGGCCACGGTCCGGTCCGCCAGCAGCCGAGAAGCGTTGGCCAGCAAGCGAACCGACTCCAGCACGTTGCGCGCCATGACCGGGATCATGACGTTGAGCTCGAAGTTCCCCGACGCCCCGGCCCACGCGACGGCGGTGTCGTTGCCGACCACCTGCGCGCACACCATCAGCACCGCCTCGGGCACCACCGGGTTGACCTTGCCGGGCATGATCGACGAGCCCGGCTGCAGGTCGGGGATCCGCACCTCGGCGAGGCCGGTGTTCGGGCCGGACCCCATCCACCGCAGGTCGTTGCACGCCTTGGTCAGGCTGACCGCGACGACGCGCAGCACCCCGGACAGCTCCACCAGGGCGTCCCGCGCCCCCTGCGCCTCGAAGTGGTCGCGGGCCTCCGTGATCGGCAGCCCGGTCTCCTCGGCGAGCAGCTCGATCACGCGCTGCGGGAAGCCGGCAGGGGTGTTGATCCCGGTGCCGACCGCCGTCCCGCCGAGCGGCACCTCGGCGACCCGCGGCAGGGCCGCCCGCAGCCGCTCGACCCCGTACTCCACCGCGGAGGCGTAGCCACCGAGCTCCTGCCCGAGCGTCACGGGCGTGGCGTCCATGAGGTGGGTGCGGCCGGACTTCACCACGTGCGACAGCTCGGAAGCCTTGCGCCGCAACACCTGCGCCAAGTGCTCCAGGGCCGGGACGAGGTCGTGCACGACCGCCGCGGTCGCCGCCACGTGCACCGACGTGGGGAACGTGTCGTTGCTGGACTGCGAGGCGTTGACGTGGTCGTTCGGGTGGACGTCGCGCCCCAGCGACCGCGTCGCCAGCGTCGCGATCACCTCGTTCGCGTTCATGTTGGACGACGTTCCCGACCCCGTCTGGAACACGTCGACGGGGAAGTGGTCGTCGTGCTCGCCGCGGGCCACCGCGTCGGCCGCGGCGACGATGGCGTCGGCCATGTCCGGCTCGAGCACGCCGAGCTCGGCGTTGGCGCGGGCCGCCGCCTTCTTCACCAGCGCGAGCGCCCGGATGTGCCCGCGCTCGAGCCGGGTGCCGCTGATCGGGAAGTTCTCCACGGCACGCTGGGTCTGGGCACGGTAGAGCGCAGCCGCGGGAACGCGGACCTCTCCCATCGTGTCGTGCTCGAGCCGGTACTCCTGGACGTCGGTCGTCTCGGTCATGGGGACCATCGTGGCCGCCCGGAGCCGCCTCTGCCAGGCTGGGCGGATGGACCGCCGTGACTGGGTCGTCGCCGCCCAGCTGGGCTCGCTCGCCGGTATCGCCTGGCCGGGCCGCGCTCGGTGGCGGCTGCCGGCCGCGGCGGCGACCGCCGCGGGCGCCCTGACGGTCGCCGGCGCGGCCCTGTCGCTCGCTGCGGCCGCCGCGCACGGCCGGCGCCTCACGCCCCGGGTGACGCCGCCCCGCGAGGCCGAGCTGCTCACCGGCGGCCCCTACCGCGTCAGCCGCCACCCGATCTACGCGGGACTGCTGCTGGCCTCCGGTGGCGTCGCCGTCCTGCGCCGCCGCCCCGAGCCCTTGCTGGCGTGGACGGCGCTCGCCGCCGTGCTGCACGTCAAGGCCGGCATGGAGGAGACCGCACTGAGGGCCCGGTTCGGCCGCGACTACGAGTCCTACGCGACGCGCACGCCGCGCCTGCTGGGCCGGCCCGGACGGTGACGCCCGACCTCGCGGAGCTGACGGCCCGGGCCCGGGCGCTCGTCGCCCGCACGGCCGCCGGGGGACGCCGCCGGGCGTTCCTGGGGATCGCCGGTCCGCCCGGCGCCGGCAAGTCCACGCTGGCGGCGGTGCTCGTCGCCGCCCTCGACGCCGACACCCCGCGCCTCGCGGTCGGCGTTCCGATGGACGGCTTCCACCTCGCGCAGGTCGAGCTCGCACGGCTCGGCCGGGCCGAGCGCAAGGGCGCCCCGGACACCTTCGACGCCGCCGGCTACGTCGCCCTGCTGCGTCGCCTGCACGACGAGGCGGGCACCGTCTACGCGCCGGCCTTCCGGCGAGACCTCGAGGAACCCCTGGCCGGCGCCGTCCCCGTGGAGCCCGCGGCCCGGCTCGTGGTCACCGAGGGCAACTACCTGCTCGTGGACGACGGGGACTGGGCCGCGGTGCGGCCGCTGCTCGACGAGGTCTGGTACGTGGACACCGACCCGGCACGACGGGTCGCCGAGCTGGTCCGGCGCCACGAGCAGCACGGCCGGTCGCCGGCGCAGGCCCGGCGCTGGGTGGAGCGCAGCGACGAGGCCAACGCCCGGCTCGTCGCGGCCACCGCTCACCGCGCGGACCTGCGGGTGCTGCGGTGACCGGCTACCGCGGGGCCACGTAGAGCGCGTACTGCAGGTCGCGCCCCTCGCGGCGCACGGTGACGAGCTCCTCGGTGCACCGCCCCACCGCGCTTCCCAGGGTCTCCGCGAGCGCCGCCGACCGGCCGGCGGACCACACCGCCAGCACGCCGGGGCGGCGCAGGCGCCCGGCGACGGCCGACAGGACCGCGGGGGAGTAGAGGCGGGCGTTCGCCGGGTGCGCGAGGAAGCCCGGCCCGTTGTCGACGTCCAGCAGGACGGCGTCCACCGACCCGGGCGGCATCCGCGGCACGACGTCCGCGACGTCCCCGACGACGACCTCGAGCCGGACGTCGTCCAGCAGGCCGGCCTGCTCGGGCACCAGCCCCCCGCGCACCCACGCGACGAGGGCCGGCTCGATCTCCACGACGGTCACTCGGGCGACGCGCGGGTCGTCCAGCAGCGCGGACGCCGTGTACCCGAGGCCCAGACCACCGACCACGACGTGCCGGCGCGCCCCGCCGAGCGCGTCCAGCGCCCGGGTCGCCAGCGCCCGCTCGGTGGAGGTGTCGGCGGAGTCCATGAGCAGCACCCCGCCCGCGAGGAGCTCGACGGCGTCGCGGCCGTCGATGACCCGCCGCCGCAGCACGAGCTCGCCGCGCACGCCGTCGGCGCGGGCCAGGTCCATCAGGTCGACAGCTGTCCCACGCCGTCGACGAGGCGCGCGCGACCGTCCGCCAGCCGGTAGGTCAGGCCGACCACCGCGCACGTGCCGGCCTCGATCGCGTCGGAGAGGACGACGGAGCGCTCGGCCAGCAGCCGCGCGGTGTGCCGCACGTGCTCGGTCACCAGGTCGTCGATGCCGGTGGCGCCGGTGCGGCGGCCGGTCAGGACGCTCGGGATGACTCGCTCGACGACGTCCCGGATGTAGCCGCCCGGCAGCGAGCCGTGCTCCATCGCGTCCACGGTGGTCGCGACGGCGCCGCAGCTGTCGTGCCCGAGGACGACGACCAGAGGGATGCCCAGGACGGCGACGCCGAACTCCACCGACCCCAGCACGCCGCTGTCGACCACGTGCCCGGCGGTGCGGACGACGAACAAGTCGCCCAGCCCCTGGTCGAAGACGATCTCCGCCGCGACGCGGGAGTCGGAGCAACCGAAGATCAGGGCGAAGGGTCGCTGCCCGGCGGCCAGCTCGGCGCGGCGGGCGGAGTCCTGGTCGGGGTGCTCGGGGCGGCCGTGCACGAAGCGGGCGTTGCCCTCCTCGAGCGCTCGGAAGGCCTCGGTCGGCGTGCTGGGTCGGTCCACGGCGCCCGATCCTGCCGTACCGCGGCGCGGCCGACGACCGCGCCCGGCGGTTCAGACGGCGCCGGAGGCGAGCGGGATCGTCGTCCCCAGCGGCGTCGCGGTCTGCGCGAAGAAGTCGTTGCCCTTGTCGTCGACGACGACGAACGCCGGGAAGTCCTCGACCTCGATCCGCCAGACCGCCTCCATCCCCAGCTCGGGGTACTCGAGCACCTCGACCCGCCGGATGCAGTCCTGCGCCAGCCGCGCCGCCGGACCGCCGATCGACCCGAGGTAGAAGCCGCCGTACCGCGCGCACGCCTGGGAGACGGCACGGGAGCGGTTGCCCTTCGCGAGCATCACGAGCGACCCGCCCGCGGCCTGGAACTGCTCGACGTAGGAGTCCATGCGCCCCGCGGTGGTCGGGCCGAACGACCCCGACGCGTAGCCCTCGGGCGTCTTCGCCGGCCCGGCGTAGTACACCGCGTGGTCGCGCAGGTAGTCCGGCATCGGCTCGCCCGCGTCGAGACGCTCCTTGATCTTCGCGTGCGCGATGTCGCGGGCGACGACGAGCGGCCCGGTGAGCGACAGCCGGGTACGCACCGGGTAGCGCGACAGCTCGGCCCGGATCTCGGCCATCGGACGGTTCAGGTCGATCTGCACGACGTCGCCGCCGTCCAGCGACGCCTCGGTGGTGTCCGGCAGGTAGGACGCCGGATCGGTCTCGAGCTCCTCGAGGAACACGCCGTCCGCCGTGATCCGGCCCAGCGCCTGGCGGTCCGCCGAGCAGGAGACGGCGATCGCCACCGGGCACGAGGCCCCGTGGCGCGGCAGCCGGACGACACGGACGTCGTGGCAGAAGTACGTGCCGCCGAACTGCGCGCCGATGCCGAAACCCCGTGTCAGCTCGAGCACCTGGAGCTCGAGGTCGAGGTCGCGGAAGCCGTGTCCGGACGGTGAGCCGGACGTCGGCAGCGCGTCGAGGTACTTGGCGCTCGCCAGCTTCGCCGTCTTCAGGGCGTGCTCGGCGCTCGTGCCGCCGACGACGACCGCGAGGTGGTAGGGCGGGCAGGCCGACGTGCCGAGCGAGCGGATCTTCTCGTCGAGGAACGCGAGCATCCGGTCGGGGTTCAGCACCGCCTTCGTCTCCTGGTACAGGAACGACTTGTTCGCGCTGCCACCGCCCTTGGCCATGAACAGCAGCTCGTACGTGGTCTCGTGACCCGGCTTGGTGTCGCTGAAGACCTCGACCTGCGCGGGCAGGTTCGTGCCGGTGTTCCGCTCGTCCCACATCGTCAGCGGCGCCATCTGCGAGTACCGCAGGTTCAGCCGCGTGTAAGCGTCGTGGACGCCGCGGCTGATCGCCTCCTCGTCCGGGCCGTAGCCGTCGCCGACCGGGCGCAGCACGTGCTGGCCGCGCTTGCCGAGGACGATCGCGGTGCCGGTGTCCTGGCACATCGGCAGCACGCCGCCGGCGGCGACGTTGGCGTTCTTCAGCAGGTCCAGCGCGACGTACCGGTCGTTGGCGCTCGCCTCCGGGTCGTCGACGATGCGGCGCAGCTGGGCGAGGTGGGCCGGCCGCAGGTAGTGGGCGATGTCGTGCATCGCGGTGGCGGTGAGCAGCCGCAGCGCCTCGCCGTCCACCTCGAGGAACGTGCGGCCTCCCGGGCCCTCCACGCTCCGGACCCCCTCGGTGGTCAGGACCCGGTAGCGCGTGGTGTCCTCGCCGAGCGGCAGCAGGTCCGTGTAGCGGAAGGGCGCGTCGGTCACGGGCGGGCAGACTACCGGCGGGATCCCGGTGCCCGTCCGGCGTCCCGTTCGCCGAGCCACCACGCGGCGTAGGGCGGGAGCGCCAGCTCGTCGCCACCGGGCCCTGGCTCAGGGTGCGGCGCGAAGCCGGAGATGTGCTCCCAGAACCGCTGCAGGCCGCTCGTGCGCACGCGGCCTGCGGGCACCCGCTGCCATGCGGAGCTGACGTTGTACAGCTGCACCAGCGTGCCTGCCGGGTGCCGGCGCAGGACGCCGAGCACCGCGTCGTTGCCGACGTCGAGCGGCTCGCTCTCGACCGCGGCGTGCAGGCTCGGCAGGGCCGCGCGCACGGCGGCCAAGTGCCGCAGACCGGAGAAGACGCGCCCCACCAGGGACGCCTCGTCGTGCCGCTGCTCCGCGAGGTCCCACGGGAGCCGCGGCCGGTGCACCCACCGGTTGTCGTCCTCGTGGCCGGGCTCGGCGGACCAGCCGGTGTCGTTCAGGACGGCGAGCTCGTCCCCGCTGTAGACCAGCGGGACTCCGCCGAAGCCGTAGATCGCGGCGTGCAGCAGGAAGATGCGGCCGAGGGCGAGGTCGACCGCGCGCTCGTCACCGGACTCCAGGGCCGACTCCAGGCCGGCGAGGCTTGCGGTCGAGCCACTGATGCGGGAGTCGCCGGTCGCCGGGTTGTGTTGGAAGACGAGGCCTTTCGCGAACGACGTAGGGTGCCGGCCCGAGTAGAACGCGGACAGGAACGCGCGGTGCGCCCATCCCTGCAGCCCGACCGCGGCGGCGTCGGCGTCGTCCACCGCCCAGCCGATGTCGTCGTGGCACCGGACGTACGTCGCCCAGGACGTCGTCACGGGCTTGGGCGGCCGACCGGACAGCGCGCGGCGGGCCAGGTCCGAACGGCCGGTGGCCAGCGCCGACCACAGCTGGACCATGAAGGAGTTGTGGTAGGCGAGGTCGCTGACCCGGCCGGCGTGCCGTCCGGTGCCGAGGTAGGCGGCGAGGCGGTCCGGCGAGACGATCGCTTCTGCCTTGAAGACCACCGACGGTGCGGCGACGCGGGTGGCGGCCCGCAGGGCCTGGACGATGGCGTGCACCTCCGGCTGGTTCTGGCAGTCGGTGCCCATCCGCTTCCACAGGAAGGCCACGGCGTCCAGGCGAAGGCAGTCGACGCCGAGGTTGGCCAGGTGCAGGACGACGTCCAGCATCTCGACGAACACGTCGGGATTCGCCCAGTTGAGATCCCACTGGAAGGCGTTGAACGTCGTCCACACCCACCCGCCGCGCCCCCCGAGGACGTCGGGGTCGTGCGTGAACGACCCCGGGGCGAAGTCCGGGAAGATCTCCGGCAGCGTGCGCTCGTACGCGGCGGGCGCCGCGTGGTCGGCGAAGACGTGGAAGAAGCGGGTGAGGCGCTCGTCGCCGCGGCGGGCGGCGACCGCCCACGGGTGCTCGCGGGCCACGTGGTTGAGGACCAGGTCGACGGTGAGCGCGATGCCGGCCTCGTGCAGGTCGTCCGCGAGTCGGGCCAGGTCGTCGTTCGTGCCCAGGTGCGGCCGGACCCGGCGGTAGTCGGCCACCGCGTAGCCGCCGTCGTCCCCGCCCGCGGCGCGCGGGTCGACGTCGGTGCGGGTGGCCAGCAGGGGCATCAGGTGCAGGTACGTGACCCCGAGCTCTCTGAGGTACCCGATGCGTCGGCCCACCCCGCGCAGGTCTCCGGCGAAGCGGTCCGCGTAGGCGACGTAGCCGACCTGGTCGGGCTCCTGGAACCAGCCGGGGCGCAGCAGCCGGTCCGCGTCCCGCCGGCGCAGGGCCGGTCGGCGGTGCCGGACGGCGGCCGCGACGCGGTCGGCCACGTCGGCGGGCAGGTCGTCGGCCCCCGGGTAGACGAACTCGAGCGCCTCGAGGAGGTCCGGACCCCACCGGCGCCAGCGGGCGCACGTGTCCTCGACGGTATGGGCTGGTTCGCCGGAAAGGCCCTGACGCAGCCGTTGTTCCGGGGATCCCGCCACCGCCCGGACGGTAGCCGGAGCGTGCGACGTCGTCCACCGCGCCGCTCCCGATTGCGGGCCCCGGCGGACAGGAGTAGGCATCCTGACCACACGTCGTGGGGGACTCGGCCGGCGAGGAGGATCCGTGGGACCAGCAAGAGCATCGCGGCCGAGGCGGGTGGCGGCGTCCGTGGCGCTTGCCCTGGCAGCGGCCGCGCTGACGGCGTGCGGCGGGGACGCCGGGGGACCGCCGACGCTGACCTGGTACATCAATCCCGACAACGGGGGGCAGGCGGAGCTGGCGAAGAAGTGCACCGAGGAGTCGGGCGGGGCCTACTCGATCGAGGTCTCCATCCTGCCGAACGACGCTGACGCGCAACGGGAGCAGCTGGTCCGCCGGCTCGCCGCGAACGACGACTCGATCGACCTGATGAGCCTGGACCCGCCGTTCGTCCCGGAGTTCGCCGAAGCCGGGTTCCTCCTCGACGTGCCCGACGAGCGCGAGGCGGAGTTCACCGAGGGCATCGTCCAGTCGGCCGTGCAGAGCGCGACGTGGAAGGACG
>JBMOMI010000140.1:0-7991 GCA_049325235.1 Actinomycetota bacterium
CGCTCACACCGGCGGCCGCGAGGCCGACGGCGATGGCGCCGGTCCCCAGCCCCAGCAGGAGGCTGACCAGCGGCCCGACGCCGGCGACCCGGAGCTCGGCTCCGGGGTCCCGCGGGTCACCGTGCAGCTGGGCGACGCCGCCGAACAGCCACAGGGTGATGTCCTCGACCTCGATGCCGTTGCGGCGCGCCACCACCGCGTGCGACACCTCGTGTGCGAGCAGGCCGCCGAGGAAGGCCACGGCGGCGACCAAGCCCGCGAGCGCGTACGCCGCACCGGAGTACCCGGGATAGGCCTGCGGGAAGGAGCCGACCGACAACCCCGTGGCGATCAGCACGAAGATCACGAGCACGCTCCAGTGCACGCGCACCTCGACCCCGGCGACCCGGCCGACGCGGAACGTACCGCCCACGCCTTCGAGTCTGCGCTCGTCGCCGCCGGGGCGGGAGGGTCCGAGGGCTCTGCCGCGTTAGGCTCTCTGCTCGGCCGCGCCGGGAGCGGCCGGTGCGCCCCCGTAGGCAGTGTCGAAATGGCAAGTCCCCAGGGTCAGCGACATGGCGGAAGATCCCGCGGAACAACATGCCGCCGCTTCCGGAACAAGGGTGACGATCGGCAGGCTCGTGTAGCGGCCGGCCTCCGGCACCATCCACGGCCAGGATGGCAATCCGCAATCCGAGGTGGAGAGCGCCGCTCAAGGTGGCGAGGTTGCGCACCGACCCCACGTGAGCGTAACTTCTTTGCTACGCCCAGCGCTGACTGGCGTAGCAGATGGAGGATTACATGGAGACCAACAGGAGCGTCTTCTGGGACGACCTCGCACGTGACCTGGAGGACCCAGAGTTCCTCCGTGAGTACGTCGTGGAGTCGGTCCGCATCGCCACCATCGACCAAGTCGTGAACGCCCTGGACGACGCGCGCGAGGCCGCTGGCCTGTCGAAGGCCGCGCTCGCGCGCGCCATCAGTCGCGAACCTGCAGTCGTGCGGCGATTGTTCTCTGCCGGGCATGTCAACCCCACGCTGGGGACACTCGCCGAGGTGGCCGCGGCCCTCGGGCTGCGGATCTCTCTGGAGCCCCTGCCTGCCTCGGAGCGCAAGGCGGTCACCAACCCGCTGCTTGAGGGCCGAACCGCAGACACGCGAGCGCTCGCCGAGCACCTGAGCACCATGCGATCGCAGCGGCGGCGCGAACCCGTCCCGGCGTGACGCGGAGACGTCACATGATTGAGCGTGGGTTACGACGCAGGTACTCCTCGCCGAGTCGCCGAACCCCGGCGTAGTCGGCTGCAGACAGCACAGTGCGGAACGGCTTATCCCACCCAGTGATCACGACTAGGAGCGGCTTGGAGCCGTTCTGAGCGTCGTAGTCGAGGAGGCAGAAGAGCCGGTAGTGATGGCGCTTGGGGCCATCGACGCGGACCTCGAACCACCCAGCCATCTCCCCCTTCATGGCTTCCCAGTAGCCGCCCCCGGCGAAGCGCTTGGGTGGGCTTGCCGCGACCTCTCCGAGCACCGCTCGCATGGTGGCTCTCACTTTGGCGGGGTAGGAGTTCAGGGCATCCCGGCCAGGAGCGCTCTCGCCGGGATCGTCGGTTCGGTGCCTGCGAAAGAACACGACGTCATGGACGTCATCGGAAGACGGGCGAGTGCGAACCTGAGGAGCGACGGTTCGAGTGCGGGGGCGCTGACTACGCCTTGATCGGTGGTCCGGACTCATGATCACGAGAGCCTAGATGCCGTTGCCGACATGATCCACGACATGGTGACCTGTCCGACGGTTGGCGTCCTTCGTCGGGCCTAGCAGCGAGTGCCTCCGTCAGATCGCACCCAGCGATGACGACTTCGCCCGGGTCTACGGATTCCGACCCGAAAGCGAGGCAGGCAACAACGCCACCGAGCAAGCGTCGCACCTGCGGCGGATCCACCATCCTTGGTGTCTCAACGAGCACGGCGTCCCACTGGACCCAGACGACCCGGTCGATCAGGCAGCCTGACGCCCGCGGAACGGCCGGAACTCCGTCGTCACGGACCGCCCACGGGCGGGCCACCATCAGTGACGTGCCAAGATGACCGTCGCGTGCCGGTTCTCTTCAGCGATCTCGACACGTCCCGCCCCCGTAGCTCAGGGGATAGAGCAACGGTTTCCTAAACCGTGTGTCGGAGGTTCGAATCCTCTCGGGGGCACCCCAGTTGTGGCCGGTGAGCCGGACGGGACCAACGTCCCTGGACGACACCGAGGCCGGGTGCTTGCGTGTGAGGACTCCAGCACCGGGAGGCGACGATGGCCACCACGCTCGAGATGCCGAGAGTCCAGACCTGCACAGCAACCTTGTGCGCCTACAACACCTCCGAGACGTGTCACGCCTTCGCGATTCTCGTCGGTGACCACGGTCATGCCCATTGCGACACCTTCTTCGACGGAGGGGCCAAAGGCGGCATCGCCGACGTGATCGCGCAGGTGGGTGCGTGCCAGAAGGCGGACTGCGTCCACAACGTGGGGCTCGAGTGCCAGGCGTCCGCGATCGCGGTCGGAGCACACGACGACGGCTCCGACTGCCTGACCTACGAACCTCGGTGACGTAGCAGGAACACCCGGCTCCCGGGCACCGACGGGCACGTCGGGCGTGGACCACTAGCATCGCCTTGTGACGATGACATCGAACGCGCCCGTCGCTGAGATCCCGGCCGAGCGGGCGCCCGCGGCAGCCGTGTGCCTCTTCCGCAGCCTCGCCGACCCGGCACGCCTGGCGATCGTGCGCCACCTGGCGCTCGGTGAGCACCGCGTCAAGGACCTCACCGCCCACCTCGGCCTGGCACAGAGCACCGTGTCGGCCCACCTGGCGTGCCTGCGCGACTGCGGGCTGGTGACGTCACGACCCCAGGGCCGCGCGTCGGTGTTCTCCCTCACCGCCGCTCCAGAGCTGGTGGACCTCCTCGCCGCGGCCGAGCGCCTCCTTGCCGCCACCGGGGACGCCGTCCTGCTCTGCCCCACCTACGGGGAGCCCGGCCCGGCCGGGGCCGCCCGGTGAGCGCCGTCCCCCTGACCGCCCCGACACCGGAGCGCACCGCGAGGCTGCGACGCTGTGTCCAGCTCATCGTCACGGCCACCATCGTCTACAACCTGATCGAGGCCGTCGTCGCGATCACCGCGGGCAGGATCGCGTCGTCCGCGTCGCTGGTCGGCTTCGGCCTCGACTCCCTCGTCGAGGTGGCCTCGGCCGCCGCGGTCGCCTGGCAGTTCGCGGGCCGCGACCACGCCGCCCGTGAGCGGACGGCGCTGCGCGTCATCGCCGTGTCGTTCCTCGCCCTGGCCGCCTACGTGACGGTGGACGCCGTCCGGTCGCTGGCCGGCGCGCACGCAGCAGACCACTCCCCGGTCGGCATCGCGCTGGCGGCCGCCTCCGTCGTGGTGATGCCGCTGCTGTCGTGGCTCGAGCGGCGCACCGGCCGGGAGCTGGGCTCGTCCAGCGTCGTCGCCGACTCCAAGCAGACGCTGCTGTGCTCGTACCTGTCGGGCGTCCTGCTCGTCGGGCTGGTCGCCAACTCCGCGCTCGGCTGGTGGTGGGCCGACCCGCTCGCCGCGCTGGTCATCGCGGCGTTCGCCGCGCGGGAGGGCCTGGAGGCCTGGCGCGGGGACGCCTGCTGCACGTCGTCCGGCGCCCTGCTCGCCGGCGAACCGGCCCACCGCCCCTAGGGAGCGCTGGCGCTACGGCGTCCGGCCCACCAGCAGTAACCTTAGGTGAGGCTAACCTAAGGAGGTACTACTATGCCTGTCTCCCTGCGCCACGTCCTCTCCGTCGCGGTGGCGGCCTCGCTCGCCGCGTGCGGCTCGACGTCCGAGCCGGCGGCGGAGTCGACGGCCACGCCCGGGACCGAGGGCGCCTTCCCGGTGAGCATCGAGCATGCCTTCGGCGCGACCGAGATCCCCGAAGAGCCTCAGCGAGTGGTGACGTGGGGCTGGGGGTCCACCGACGCCGCGGTGGCTCTGGGCGTCGTCCCCGTGGCCATGCCGTTCCAGTCCTACGGCGGGGACGCCGACGGCGTCCTGCCGTGGGTCCGTGAACGGCTCGAGCAGGAGGGCCACGAGATCCCCGAGGTGCTGCCCGACGTCCAGGAGCCGCCGATCGAGGCGATCGCGGCCGCCGAGCCGGACCTCATCCTCGCCCCGTACTCGGGCATCACCGAGGACGAGTACGAGCTGCTGTCCCAGGTCGCGCCCACGGTCGCCTACCCGGAGGAGCCCTGGGCGACGCCGTGGCGCGAGACGATCGAGATCGTCGGTGCGGCGCTGGGGAAGCCGGACGAGGCCCGGGACCTGCTCGCCGACATCGACGCGCAGGTCGCGGCCCAGGCCGCGGCGCATCCCGAGCTGCAGGGCAAGAGCGTGGCCCTGGTCTGGAACACCCCGGATGCCTTCTACGTCTACAAGCCCGCCGACGCGCGCGTGGCGTTCACCCTCGACCTGGGGCTGACCAGCGCCGAGAGCGTCGAGAGGCTCGCACAGGGCGATGAGACCTTCTTCTACACGCTCAGCCCGGAGCGGCTGGACGAGCTCGACAGCGACGTCCTCGTCAGCTACGCGGACACGCAGGAGAGCTCACGGGCCTTCCTGGAGTCCCCGCAGGCGCAGCTCATGGAGCAGGTGCGCGCCGGCGCGGTGGCCGAGGTGGTCGGCACCGAGCTGATCGCGGCGGTGTCCCCGCCGACCGCGCTGTCGCTCACGTGGGGGCTGGAGAGGTACGTCGCCGAGCTGTCCGAGGCGGCACAAGCTGCGGACGCCGGTTGAACCACGTCCGGGCCGGGGCCGGGAGCGCCCCGGCCCGGCCTTGGGGGGACGCCGGAACCGGGGCTGACCCGGCCTCGGCAGACGGGGGGCTGCCATGCAGGCGGGCTGCACACAGCGTGACAGGAATTGGACGCAGAGTCGAACCCCGCGGGGTGGGCGCCGTGCGGGCGCGGCCGCTGATCCTTTGCTGCGTTCTGACGGACGCGCCGCCCGGCGTGTCCGCGATAGCGCAGCAAAGGATCTTCCCTCAGCGCCGGCGCCGACCGCTCGTCACGCCAGGGCGCCCACCGCCCGCACCAGGACGTCGATCCCGTGGTCCAGGTCGTCCCGGTCGATCACCAGCGGCGGGGCGACGCGGACGGTGTAGTCGTGGGTCTCCTTGACCAGCACGCCGTCGGCGCACATCGCCTCGGAGACCTGCCGGGCGCGGCCGCGCTCGGGCCGCAGCTCGATCCCCGCCCACAGCCCGACGCTGCGCGTGTCGGCGACCACCTCGTGCGGCAGCTCCTCGAGCCGGACGGCCAGGTGCTCGCCGAGCACCCGGGACCGCTCCTGCGGCTCACCGGTGCGCAGCATGGCCACGACCTCCCGGCCGATGGCGCACGCCAGCGGGTTCCCGCCGAACGTGGACCCGTGCTCGCCGGGGCGGAAGAGCCCGAGGACGTCGGCGTCCCCCACCACCGCGGAGACCGGGACGAGCCCGCCGCCGAGGGCCTTGCCGAGCACGTACAGGTCGGGGACGACGCCGGCGAGGTCGCAGGCGAACGTCGCCCCGGCGCGGCCGAGGCCGCTCTGGATCTCGTCGGCGACCAGCAGCACCTTCTCCCGCGTGCACAGCTGCCGCAGGCCGGCGAGGTACCCGGCCGGCGGCAGGACGACGCCCGCCTCGCCCTGCACGGGCTCGACCAGGACGGCCACCGTCGTGTCGTCGATCGCGGCCTCCATCGCGGCGAGGTCCCCGTACGGCACGACCCGGAAGCCCGGCGTGAAGGGGCCGTAGTCGGCCCGCGCGGTCTCGTCGGTGGAGAACGACACGATCGTGATCGTGCGGCCGTGGAAGTTGCCGGCGGCCACGACCACCGTGGCCTGGTCGTGCGGCACGCCCTTCGAGCGGTACCCCCACTTGCGGGCCGCCTTGAGGGCGGTCTCCACGGCCTCGGCGCCGGTGTTCATCGGCAGCACCATGTCCTTGCCGCACAGCTCGGCGAGGTCCCGGCAGAACGGGCCGAAGTTGTCGTGCTCGAAGGCCCGGCTGACGAGCGTGACCCGCTCGAGCTGGGACCGCGCCGCGGCCAGCAGCCGGGCGTTGCCGTGGCCGAAGTTCATCGCCGAGTACGCCGACAGGAAGTCCAGGTAACGGCGTCCCTCGACGTCGGTCACCCAGGCCCCGCGGGCCGAGGAGACGACCACCGGGAGCGGGTGGTAGGTGTGCGCGCTGTACCGGTGGGCCAGCGCCCGCAGGTCGTCCGTGGCCGTCATGCCTCGATCATGCCTGCCGGGGGGGCCCCTACCGGGTGAGAACCGCCGGGTCGCGGGCCAGGGCGAGCGCCGTCAGCGCCAGCGCGCCGGCCGACTGCAGCAGCGTCTCGTCGGCCTGCGGCGTCACGCAGTGGGCGGCGAACTCGTGCTGGTGGTTCACCGCCGGCCAGGACAGCACCGCGACGTTGGCGTGCAGCCCGGGCAGCACCTGGCTGACGTTGCCGAAGTCGGTGGATCCGCCGAGCTGGTCGCCGCGGGGGTCCGGGGAGTACTCGCGGCCGAGGGCCTCGCACGCCTCGGTGAAGGCCCGGACGAGCCCCGGGTGGGGCTCCAGCGGCAGGTAGGAGTGGCCGACCGTGACCACCTCCACCGTCGTCCCGGTCGCCGTGGCCGCGCCGTCCAGACAGGCGCGGACGCGCGCCCGCAGGTCCTCGAGGTCGTCGGCGGAGCGGGCCCGCAGGTAGAACAGGCCCTCGGTGCGCTCGGGGACGACGTTGGGCGCGCCCCCGCCGTGCGTGATGATCCCGTGCACCTGCTGGTAGGGCCGCAGGTGCTGGCGCAGCATCGCGACGGCCTGGTAGCCGGCCACCAGCCCGTCGAGCGCGTTGCGCCCGAGCTCGGGCGACGCGCTGGCGTGGGACGCCTTGCCCCGGTAGGTGACCTGCCACTCGTCGATGCCCAGGCTGCGCGGCCCGTAGTCGTCGTACGGCGTCGGGTGGACCATGAGCGCCGCGTCCGCGCCGGCGAAGGCGCCGGCGGCCAGCAGGTCGACCTTGCCGCCGAACCGCTCCTCGGCCGGGGTGCCGAGCACGGTCACCCGCAGGCCGGCGTCGGCGGCCAGCGGTGCGAGCAGCAGACCGGCGCCGACCGCGGCGGCCGCGATGACGTTGTGCCCGCAGGCGTGGCCGACCTCGGGCAGCGCGTCGTACTCGGCGCAGATCACCACGTGCCGGTCCCCGGCACCGCACCGGGCCGCGAAGGCGGTCGGCAGCCCGTAGGCGCCGCGTTCGACGTCCAGGCCGGCGGCGGCCAGCACGTCGGCGCAGCGGGCCATCGCCCGGTGCTCCTCGTACGCGAGCTCGGGGTCCGCGGCGATCTCGTGGGACAGGCGGACGATCTCCTCGCGGTGGCGGGCGAGGCCGGCGCGGACGGCGTCCAGGGCCGCGGCCCGGCGCGGGGTGTCGGTGGTCATGCCGCCGGACGCTACCCCCGGCCGGCCAAGATCACGGTGACGTGCATGATCACCGAGAAGGGGGTGTCAGCGGGCGAGGGTGTCGACGGCGGCGGCGAAGGCGCGGGGCAGGTGGGCCGCCGCCGGCACGAGCGCCCAGCGCACCGTGCGCGAGCGCGTCGCGGTGACCAGCGCGGCGGTCAGCCAGCGGTAGTCGCGGGTCATCGCCCGCCACGCCTCCTCGTACCGCTGCGGCTCGCCGTCGGCGACCGCGGCGACCGCCGCCGTCGCGGCGGCCAGCCCGATCCGCAGCCCCTCGCCGGTCAGGGCGTCGACGTACCCGGCGGCGTCCCCGACCAGCAGGACCCGCCCCGACACGCGGGCCCTCGCCCGCTGCCGCAGCGGCCCGGAGCCCCGGGCCGACGTCGTCCACGCCGCGCCGTCCAGCCGCGCGGCCAGCGCCGGGAAGCCGCGCAGCGCGTCGTCGAAGGCGAGCCCCCGGGGGCCGAGGACGGCGACACCCACCTCGCCGGGCCCGACCGGCGTCACGTACGCCTC
>JBMOMI010000141.1:0-7973 GCA_049325235.1 Actinomycetota bacterium
GCGGAGGAGTCGACCCTGCGCGCGCTGGTGGACACCGCCCTCGCCGAGCCCGTGACCGGCGCCACACCGTGAGCCTGGAGACCGAGCGGGCCCGCTCCGAGCCGCGATCCGCCGAGCCGATCCGCCAGCCGCGGCTCGGGCCGGCCGGCTGGGCGCGGTGGGCCTGGCGCAGGCTGACCTCGATGCGGACGGCGCTCGCGCTGCTGGCGCTGCTCGCGCTGGCCGCCGTGCCGGGGTCCCTACTGCCCCAACGGGGAATCAGCCCAGCGGACGTGGCGGGCTTCCGGGAGAGGTACCCGACCGTCTTCCCGTGGCTGGACCGGCTGGGCTTCTTCGAGGTCTACTCCGCACCCTGGTTCGCGGCGGTCTACCTGCTGCTGCTCGTGTCGCTCACCGGGTGCGTGCTGCCGCGCTGCCGACAGCTGTGGCGGGGCTGGCGAGCCGGACCGCCCGCTCCTCCACCGAGCCTCGCGCGGTACACCGAGCGGCAGGCCTGGACGACGACACGGGCGGCGTCCGACGTCCTGGCCCAGGCCGCGACCGAGCTGCGGCGCCGGCGCTTCCGGGTGCGGAGCGAGCCCGACGCGGTGACCGCGGAGAAGGGCGGGCTGCGCGAGCTCGGCAACCTGTCCTTCCATCTCTCGCTGCTCGTGCTGCTCGTCGGCGTCGCGGTCGGCTCGCTCTACGGCTTCGAGGGGCGGGTCATCGTCGTGGAGGGCGCCGGCTTCACCAACACCCGCACGCAGTACGACGACTTCGTCGGCGGCCCCTGGGTCGACGAGACGAACCTCGAGCCGTTCGCGTTCACCCTGGACAGCTTCTCGGCACGGTACGAGACGAGTGGCCCGCAGACCGGGACGCCCCGGGACTTCTCCGCGAAGATCGCCTACGACGCCGACCTCGACGGCGACTCCCGGCCCTTCGAGATCCGGGTGAACCGTCCGCTGGTGGTGGGCGGCACCAAGGTGTTCCTCACCGGCAACGGCTACGCCGTGGACGTGACGGTGCGGGACGGCAGCGGCGAGCCGGTGTTCGCCGGGCCGGTGGTCTTCCTGCCCCTCGACGGCAACCTGACCTCGGACGGCGTCATCAAGGTGCCGGACGCTCGTCCGGTAGAGCTCGGCTTCGAAGGGCTCTTCCTGCCCACCGCCTCGTTCGAGGACACCGGGCCCCGATCCGTGTTCCCGCAATTGCTCGAGCCGCAGCTGCTGCTGAACGCGTGGACCGGCGACCTGGGCCTGTCGTCGGGAGCCCCGCAGTCGGTGTACGAGCTGGACACCTCCGGCATGGAGCAGGTCATGGTCGACGGCGAACCGTTCACCCAGGCGCTTCGCGTCGGCGAGACGATGACGCTGCCGGGCGGCCAGGGCAGCGTCACGTTCGACGGCGTGTCCCGGTTCGCGAACTTCCAGATCGCCTACGACCCGGGCAAGGAGATCTCGCTCGTCGCCGCACTGCTGCTGCTCGCCGGGCTGACCGCCTCGCTGACCGTGCGGCACCGCCGCGTCGTCGTCCGCGTACGGCCCGGCAGCGACGGCACGACGTCCGTCGAGGCGGGAAGCCTGGGGCTCACCCGGCTCGGCCCGCCGAGCGGCGAGCTCGCCCGCATCACGACCACGATCGGCGCTCCCGCTGCCGACGACGAACCGACGAAGGAGTGACCGTGCCAGCCGACATCACCCTCGGCCAGCTCAGCAACCTGCTCGTCTACTCCGCGATGGCCGTCTACGCGCTCGCCATGGTGGGGTACGCCCTCGACTCCGCCCTGGCGGCTCGCCCGTCGGCCCGGCCGGCCCTGGCGGGTGTCGCGGTCGCCCTGCCCCGCCCCGAGCGCACGGGGCGGGTGGCGACGTCCCTGACGGTGCTGGCGTTCGGGCTGCACGCGTCGGGGGTGGTGCTCCGGGCGGCAGCGGCCGGCAGGGTGCCCTGGGGCAACATGTACGAGTTCGCCACGACCGGCGCGCTCGCGGCGACCGCCGCGTACCTGTTCTTCATGCGGCGCTACCCGCTGCGCGACCTCGGCGCCTGGGTCGTCGGCGTCGTCCTGCTGACGCTGGGGCTGTCGGTCACGGTCCTGTACACCCCGGCCGGGGACCTGGTCCCGGCGCTGGACTCCTACTGGCTGGTGATCCACGTGATCGCGGCCATCGTGTCGGGCGGGATCTTCACGGTCGGCGCTCTCGCCGCGGCCCTGTACCTGCTGCGGCGGCGTTCCGCCGCAACGCTGGAGCGCGTCGTCCACGTGACGCACCTGTTCGCGTTCCCACTGTGGACCTTCGCCATCATCGCCGGCGCGATCTGGGCCGAGAACGCCTGGGGCCGGTACTGGGGCTGGGACCCCAAGGAGGTCTGGTCGTTCGTCACGTGGGTGCTGTACGCCGCCTACCTGCACGCGCAGGCCACGGCCGGCTGGCGCGGGCGCCGGGCGACCTGGTTCGCCCTCGCCGGCTACGTGGCCTTCGTGTTCAACTTCTTCGGCGTCAACATGTGGATCACCGGGCTGCACTCGTACGCCGGCGTCTGACCGCGGACGCCCGTCACCCGGCGTGCACCCGCACCCGGTGGTAGCCGGACGCGCCGCTCGGGAACGGCTCCCGCGGCGCGCCGTCCTGCACCGTGCCGTCGCCGCCGGTGCACCGCACCCTCAGCTCGTGGGTCCCCGACGTCAGGACGACGTCGGCCCGCCAGCGGCGCCAGGCCGCCGGGGCCAGCTCGCCGGCCAGCTCGGCGCCGACCCAGGCCCCTCCGTCGACCGACACCTCGACCGACCTGACGCCGGCCGGCGGCGCCCACGCGACGCCGGTCACCGTGACGGGTCCGGCGGCCAGTCGGCTGCGGTGAGCCGGGGCGTCGATGCGCGCCATGGGCCGGACCGGCACCGGCCCGTGCGGCCACCCGCGGCCCTGCCAGTAGTCGCGGTTCGGCACAGCCTGCAGTCGGAGCTCGGTCAGCCACTTGGCTCCCGCGTACTGCCCGTACAGGCCGGGCACGAGCACCCGGGCCGGGAAGCCGTGGCTCGCAGTCAGCGCGCGCCCGCCCATGCCGAGGACGACGTAGGCGTCACGGTCGGCAAGGAGCCGCCGCGGCAGGCTGCACTCCCAGCCGTCGACGGACCGCGTGACCAGTGTGCGGGCGGCATCCGTCGGCTCCGCCCGATCGAGCAACCGTGCCAGTGGCAGGCCGGTCCAGCGCTGGTTGCCGAGCCGGTCCCACCCGAGCCGGTTGTGAATGCACACCATCGCCGCGTCGAACTCCACCAGGTCCTCGTCGAGGAGCTCGGCGTACCCGACGGACAGCGGACGGCGCACCTCGCCGGTGACCGTCAGCCGCCACCGGTGCACGTCGACGACCGGGGACCTCATCGCCACGTCGGTGACGTAGAAGTCCTCCACCGGGGTCAGCAACGCCGGAGCGCCGGGCCAGTCCTCGGCGCCGTCCCGGGCGGGCGGCAGGGGTCGAGCCACCGCAAGGGGCCGCGCCGCGTACGCGGCGTCCTGGCGTTCCCGCCGCCTCGCCTGCTGTCGCCACGCGGTGGCGACACCGGCGCCGGCCAGGGCGAGCGACGCGGCGGGCAATCGCAGCCGGCCGCGCCGACCGGTGCGCCCGGCCAGCGCCCCCGCCGCGAGCACCGCTGCCACGACGGTCGCGCGGACCGCCGGCTTGTCGGCCGACCGCAGCGTCCTGACCCCGACCTCCACGGCCGACCGGGGGGTGCGGTCGACGACGAGCTGGCCTGCGGCGTCCACGGTCGACCGGCGGCCGGCGACGGCGACCGCCGTCTCCACCGCCGCCAGGCCCGCTCCGGCGGCCGCGGCGCCGGTCAACCACCCACGAGAGGCGTACATATGCGCTACGGTAGCTGAACAATGACGTTTCATGGAAGAGGCGCTGGTGATGCAGGAGAGGGAGCGGCCGCTGCTGGACGACGCGGTGCTGGCCGCCGCCGCGCGGGTGATGTCCGAGCACGGCTGGCACGACTTCACGCTCGAGCGGGTCGCCGATGCCGCCGGGGTCTCCCGGGTGACGCTCTACCGCCGCGGAGTCAGCAAGGACCTGCTGGTGGAGGCGCTCACCGTCGGAGCGGCCCAGGCCTGGCAGGCGGCGTTGTGGCCGGCGCTGACCGGTCGCGGCAACGCGGCGGAGCGCATGCGGGCGGCGCTGCAGGCGTGCTGTGACGTCGTCGAGGAGCACCTCGCGCTGCTCGCCGGCCTGTCGACCGCGCCGGACCCGCTGTTCCACCTCGACGACCCCGCACCGGGGCGGCACGACACCCGGGAGGTCTACGTGCGGCCCTTCGAGCGGCTGCTGCTCGACGGAGCCGCGGAGGGCAGCCTGTCGCCTCAGGACGACCCCGAGAGGACCGCCACGGTGCTGTTCAACGTCGTCCCCCGCACGTACCTCCACCTCCGCGTCGCCCACGGCTGGGGACCGGAGGAGACCGTCACCGCACTGAACCGGCTGCTGCTGGACGGGCTGCTGCCGCGACCCACCGAGCCTGACCGCTGAGGAGGACACGATGGCGACGAGCGTGAGCACCCTCGGACCGATCCGCGAGGTCGTCCTGCCCGAGGGCACCATCCGGTACCACGAGGCCGGACCGGCCACAGCCCCGGTGCTCGTGTTCGTGCACGGCATCGTCGCCAACGCCGACGTGTGGCGGCACGTCGTCCCGGAGCTGTCCGAGCGGTACCGCTGCATCGCCCCGGACTGGCCGCTCGGCGGGCATGTGGCGTCGATGCGCCGCGGCACCGACTTCACGTTGCCGGGCCTGGCCGACCTGGTCGCCCGCACGCTGGAGGCCCTGGGCCTCGACGGAGTCGTCCTGGTCGGCAACGACACCGGCGGCGCCGTCTGCCAGGCGGTGGCCGCCGGCCCGCACGACCGCGTCGGCGCGCTCGTGCTGACCCCCTGCGATGCCTTCGAGAACTTCCTGCCGTTGCCGATCCGGCACCTCCAGCTGGTCGGGCGGACCACGGTCGGGCTCCGGCTGCTCGCCGAGACGCTGAGGTGGCCGGGCGTCTACCGACTGCCGATCGCCTTCGGGCTGCTCACCCGCAGACCCATCCCGCACGAGATCATGACGAGCTACACCGAACCCCTGCGGCAGCACGCAGGCACGCGACGCGACTTCGCCGAGCTGGTCCGGGCCATCTCCCGCCGGTACACGCTCGACGCCGGCGACGCCCTGCCGGGGTTCGGCAAGCCGGCCCTGGTGGCCTGGGCCCGCCAGGACTTCTTCCCCCTCGCCCACGGCCAGCGCCTCGCCGGGCTGCTGCCGGCCGCCGAGCTGGCCGTGATCGAGGACTCCGGGCCCTTCGTCGGCGAGGACGCGCCGCACGAGCTCGCCACGCTGATCCACGACTTCGTGGCCCGGCGCGTTCAGCCGACGGTGCCGGCCTGAGGTCTCGTCCCGGCGACGACGAGCGGCCGCTTGCCGGTCGGGCCCGCCGGGATGGCATCGACCACGCAGACGCGGACCGCGGGCAGGAGCGCACCGGCGGAGGCGAGGGCCTCCGTCAGGTTCCGCTCCAGACCTACCGGGTCGAAACCCTGTGCCGGAGAGGCGATCAGCACACTCAGCCCCCCAGGCTCCTGACGCACCTGCCATCCCGAAGCCTCCACCAGGTCGAGCGCGCGGTGGAAGACCACCGGGTGCACCCGGACCGTCTCGCCGGCGCGGGCCCCGGGGAGCTCGAGCACGTCGTCCGTCCTGCCCTCGACCCCGGCGAGGAGCCGGAACGGGCGGCCGCACGTGCACCGGTGGGTGGCCACCTCGACCCGGTCGGTCATCTCGTAGCGGATCAGCGGCAGGGTGCGGCTGAACAGCACCGTGACCAGCAACCGGTCCCCGGGCTGCCCGTCCGGCACCGGGCGGTAGTGGCTGTCGACGACCTCGGGGATGACGAGGTCCTCGAACAGGTGCATGCCGAGGTGGCGGTCGCACTCCGCCGCGATGCCGCCGGTCTCGGTGGCGGCGTAGACGTCGAACGGCGGCACACCCCATGCCCGCATGACCATGTCGCGGACCTGAGACGTCAGCACCTCGGAGGAGGAGCTCACCGCGCGCGGCGCGATGCGCAGCCGGCCCTCCATCTGCTCGCCGGCCAGCGCGCGGAGCATCGACGCGTAGGCGACGAGGACCTCGGGCTGGATCTCGTTCAGCCGGTCCGCGAGCCGGGGCAGCGGCGTCCCGGCGTCCAGCCGCTCGCTGTCGACGAACCGGCTGCGCACGGTGGTGGCCACCCGCGAGGACTGGTGCCAGACGGTGGTCGAGCTCACGACTGCCAGGCGGGTCGGCCGGCGCAGCCCTGCCCGGATGCCTGACCACTCGTTCGCCCGCGCGTACGAGGCGATCACGGTCGCCCACTCCTGGCGGTTGCTGGGAATCACGCTCCGGAGCCCGGAGCTGCCCGACGTCGCGGACACCGAGTACCGGCCGGCGAACACCTCCTCGTCACCGGCGACGGCCAGGTACTGCTGCAGATCGGCCAGCCGGACGGCCGGGTCGGTGCTGACCTGGTCGAAGCTGCCCATCAGGTCGGCCTTGGTCACGACCGGCAGCTCCTCCAGCGGGGCACGTTCGAGGCCCCGATGGAGGCGCTGGTAGAACGGCGACCGCGCGCACGCGAAGTCGCGCAGCCGGCCGAGCTCGCGGCGCTGATGGGCCAGCAGCTCCTCGCGCGACCAGCGTTCACGGCCGCGGAGGGCCCGCCTGAGCCACAGGATCCTCACAAGCAGGGAGACGGACACCTGGCGTCCCGAGCGTCATTCGTCGTGGTGGACGTCGTGCTCCTGCGTCGGAGCCGGGTCCGGCGTCGTGACGGGGGCACCGTCACCGCTGATCGCCGGCCCGATCACGAAGGCGGACAGCGAGAACATCGTGGCGAACAGGCCGAGCGCCAGCGCGGGCGCCCGCCAGGTGCCGAACCGGCGGCGCAGGCGGAGCAGGAACGGCACGGACAGCGCGAGGCCGGCGGCACCGAACGCCAGGTTGCCCGCAACCCCGGTCAGCGCGAGGGTGCCGACGAGGAAGCCGACGTGGTGCAGGACGTGCGGCAGGAGGCCCATCACGGCGCCGATGGCGGCTGAGATCCCGTTCCAGATCACCCGCAGCCGGCCCACTCGGGCCTGTGTTGCTGACGGGACCGCCTCGGTCTGGGTCGCGCTCGTCACGAGGACCACCTCCGCTGTTGATGCGTGCGTCCAGGCTGGCCCCGCACCCTCACGGCTGTGGCACGGAAGTGCTGAAGGTTCGACGAAGGCTCACAGGTAGCTCATCGGGTCTACGGCACGCCCGTTGGAGTAGACCTCGAAGTGCAGGTGGCAGCCGGTCGAGGCGCCCGTGCTCCCCACGTAGCCGATCACCTGCCCCCGCGAGACCCGCTGCCCGGCACTGACCGCGAAGCCCTGCAGGTGCATGTAGACGGTGCCGAGCGCGTCCCCGCCGACGACCCCGTTGTCGAGCACGATCCGGTTCCCGGCGGAGCCGGCGGGGGCGGCGCTGGAGACCGTTCCCGAGGCGGCGGCCCGCACCGGCGTGCCGCAGGCGTTGCCGAAGTCGGTGCCGTTGTGCATGCGCCGCGTCCCGTAGACGGGGTGCACCCGCCAGCCGAACGGGGACGTCACCCGGCCTGTCACCGGCCGGAGCAGACCGGCCTCGGAGCCGGTGTCCGGCGGCGGTGCAGGCGCCGGCGGCCTCGCCGCCGGCGCGTCGCGCCCGGCTCGGGCCCGCTCGGCCGCGCGAGCCTGCTCGGCCGCCCGGGCCGCCTGCTCCCGGACGGCGCGCTCACGGGCCTCCCGTTCCGCGCGCTCACGCGCCTCGCGGGCGAGGCGCTCCATCTCCGCCTGGAGAGCCGCTGCCTCCTGCTCGAGGTCGGCCAGCCGCTGCATCTCGGCCGCCTTGCGCGCCTCGGCGTCCGCCAGCAGCGTCTGGCGCTCCCCCACGAGCCGCTCGGACTCGGCCGTCAGCCGCT
>JBMOMI010000142.1:0-7967 GCA_049325235.1 Actinomycetota bacterium
GGGCCACTGCCGCGGCGGGCAGCAGCGTGCCCCGCAGCCTCAGGGACAGCAGCGGGTCGGCGCGCGGGACGGCGTGGGGTCCGGGCGCGGCGCCGGAGTCCACGACGAGGCCGAGAGGGCGCAGGCGCCGGGAGAGCAGGTGCTCCAGCCCCTCGACACCCAGCCGACGGCCGATCCGGTGGGTGACGGCGTCGGCGACCGCCTCCGGCGTCCGGGTCTGGGAGAGCTCCCGCAGCACGAGCGCCACGAGCTCCGACACCTGCAGCACCTGCCCGTCGCCGCGCCGCACGAGGTGCCGAGGCTCGCTGACGCCGACGTCCCGCGCCTCGCCGAGCAGCACCAGCCCGGGCGCCCGTCGCCAGCGCCCGACGGACGCCGGTGGGCTGGTCTCCTCGGGGTGACCCGCCCACCGGCGCACCTCGGTCGTCACGCGGACCTACCCCTGACCCACCTGCAGGGTCTGCAGCGCCAGGGCGTTCGCCGTGCTGTTGATGGTGGCCGCGTTGACCGCGATGGCGAGGTTGACGCCGATGACGGGAGCAACGTTGATGTCGAGGAACATCGTCTCCCGGCGTGGCACCAGCTCGAGGGGCTGACGATCGAGCTCCTCGATGGTCAGCTCAGGCATGGGACCCATGCCGCATCACTCCGTCCTCACGTGACGTCGTTCGCGGGTGCCGCCGCGAGGGCGGCACCCGCCTGGCCGAGTCAGCCCTGCTCCACGATGACCTGCTGGTAGGCAGCGCTGTTGGCCGCGGAGAACGCCGTGGCCGCGTTGAGCGCGAGCGACGAGTTCGTCGCGTAGACACCCGCCCAGTTGGAGTCGAAGAAGAGCGTCTCCCTCGACGGCAGCAGCTCGACCCGTTCGGCGTCGAGCTCCCTCGGTGTCAGCTCGTCCGGCATGTGTGTCACCCCCTCTCCACCCCTCGGTCCGGTGGTGCGGGGACAGTCAAGGACCGGGGGCGTTACCGGGGCGTTACTGCTCGGGGGAGGAGCGCGTCAGTCGGCGTCCACGCCAGGAGGCGCGTCGCCGAGCCAGTCGACGTAGCCGAACGGCTCGGGGTGCGGCTGTGGGTGGGTCTCGGTCTGGTCACTCACTGGGACGAAGGCACCGCCGACGAGGGTCGACAGCGGGACGGCGTACCGGCTGGGCACGACCTCCTCGCCGAGCAGCTCCTCTCCGGACGGGACGTCGTCGGGGGGCTCGCGGTCGGCCATGCACCCAGCGTGCCCCAGATGGCGGCGCGGAACAACCGTTCTCAGAGCTTGTAGCCGATGGCGCGCAGCAGGGCGCGCCGGGCCGCCACGTCGTCGTCCGTCTCGACGCCCAGCGGCGGGGCGCCGTCGACGATCCCGACCACCGCACGGCCGCGGCTGGTCACCGCGACCAGTACCTCGACCGGGTTGGCGGTGGCGCAGAACACCGTGCACACCTCGGGAACGCCCTTGACCGGCCCGAGCACGTTGACCGGGAAGCCCTCCCGGAGGAAGACGACGAAGCAGTGGCCGGCGCCGATCGCCAGTGCGGTCCGGACCGCCAGCTCCACCAGCTCGGGGTCGTTGCCGGAGCGCCGCACCAGCCGGGGGCCGGAGGCCTCGTTGAACGCGAGCCCGAAGCGCAGGTGCGGGCTCGTGCCGACGAGGGCCTCGTGCAGGTCCTCGACGGTCTTGATGAAGTGCGCCTGCCCGATGACCACGTTGAGGTCCTCGGGCTTGTCGACCGGCACCGCCTCGAACGTCACCGCTTCTGCCATGGCCTCCTCCTCACCGTGATCATGGACTCCCGCCACCCCGCGAGGTGGCGGAATCCCATGATCACGAGCGGTCAGGCGGGGAGGCTGGCCACGCCGCGCGGCAGGAAGCGGCGACCCGTGACCCGCTCGGAGACGCCGGTGCGGTCGAGCAGGGGCGTCAGGCCGCCGTTCCAGAACGAGAAGCCCGCGCCGGTGATCATCGCGAGGTCGACGTCCTGAGGCTCGGCGACGACACCCTCGTCCAGCATCAGGCGGGCCTCCTCCGCCAGGGCGGAGAGCACGCGCTCGCGGACCTCGGTGACGTCGAGCACCACCGGCTCGGCCGGGACCTCCATCAACGCCGCGACCTCGGGGTCGACGACCGGCTTGCCCTCCGGCCAGACGTAGAAGCCGGTCTTGCCGGCCTCGACCACGCGACGCAGGTTCTCCGAGACGTAGAACCGTTCGGGGAACGCCCGGTGCAGGGTCTCGCTGTTGTGCAGGGCGATCGCCGGCCCGACGAGCCCCAGCAGCACGAACGGCGGCATCGGTGCCAGCCCGGCGAAGGCGCGGTCCGCCACCTCCAGCGGGGTGCCGGAGTCGACGACGCGGGCGACCTCCCCCATGAAGCGGCCGAGCAGGCGGTTGACGACGAACGAGGGGGAGTCCTTGACCAGGATCGTCGTCTTCTTCAGCGCCTTTCCGGTCGCGAAGGCAGTCGCCAGCGTGGCCTCGTCGGTCCGCTCGCCCCGGATCACCTCGAGCAGGGGCATCACAGCGACCGGGTTGAAGAAGTGGAACCCGACCACGCGCTCCGGATGCCGCAGCTGCGAGGCCATCTCGCTGATCGACAGCGACGACGTGTTGGTCGCCAGGACGCACTCCGGCGACACGATCGCCTCCACCTCGGCGAACACCTGCTGCTTGACCGCCATCTCCTCGAAGACGGCCTCGATGACGAAGTCCGCGTCGGCGAAGCCGTCCTTGGACGTCGAGCCGGTCACCAGCCGCTCGAGGCGGTTCGCGGCGTCCGGGCTGATCCGCTTCTTGGCGAGCAGGGTGCCGATCTCGCGGTGCACGTAGCCGACGCCCTTGTCGACCCGCGCCTGGTCGAGGTCGGTCATCACGACAGGGACCTGCAGCCGGCGCGCGAACAGCAGCGCCAGCTGGCTGGCCATCAGGCCGGCGCCGACGATGCCGACCTTGGTGACCGGTCGCGCCAGCGAGGCGTCCGGAGCGCCGGCAGGCCGCTTCGCCCGCCGCTGGACGAGGTCGAAAGCGTAGACACCGGAGCGGAACTCGTCGCTCATGATGAGGTCGGCGAGGGCGTCGTCCTCGGCGGCGAAGGCGGTGTCGCGGTCCGCCGTCCGCGCCAGCCGCACGAGCTCCAGCGCGCGGTACGGCGCTGGTGCGACCCCGCCGGTCTTCAGGTCCACGAAGCCCTTCGCGGCGGCGAGGGCCTCCTCCCAGACCTGCTCGTCGCGGTCGACCGAGGGACGGTCGACGGTCACCTCGCCGGTCAGTACCCCGTCCGCCCAGCGCAGCGACTGCTCGAGGAAGTCGGCCGGTTCCAGCACGACGTCGGCGATGCCGAGGGACGCCGCCTTCACGCCGGTGAGCATCGTGTTGTTGTTCAGGGCGTTGGACACCATGACCTCGAGCGCGGCGGCCGGCCCGACGAGGTTGGGCAGCAGGTACGTGCCGCCCCAACCCGGGACGAGCCCGAGGAAGCACTCCGGCAGAGCCACCGCCGGCACGCCGGACGACATCGTCCGGTAGGTGCAGTGCAGCGCGATCTCCAGGCCTCCGCCCATCGCGGCGCCGTTGACGAACGCGAAGGTGGGGACGCCCAGCTCGCCGAACCGGCGCAGCTGGTCGTGGCCGAGGCGCGCGACCGCGTGCGCCTGCTCGCGCGAGGTGAGGCGCCCGACGTCCTTGAGGTCGGCGCCGACGGCGAAGATGAACGGCTTGCCGGTGAGCCCCACCGCGACCAGCTCGCCCGCGGCGACCCGCGGCTGGATGGCGTCGAGGGCCGCCCGGAGGTTGAGCAGGCCCTGCGGGCCGAAGGTGGTCGGCTTCGTGTGGTCGAAGCCGTTGTCCATCGTGATCAGCGCCATGGTGCCGCCCGACGGCAGGGTCACGTCGCGCACGTGGAACTGCGTGACCCGCTCGTCGGTGGTGGCCGCAGCCAGGTCCTCAGCGGTCGTGCTCATCAGGCCGCAGCCTCCTTGCCGTAGTCCGCGTGGTGGGGGTTCTCCCAGATCACCGAGCCGCCCATCCCGATGCCGATGCACATCGTGGTGAGCCCGTAGCGCACCTCGGGGTGCTCCTCGAAGTGCCGGGCCAGCTGCGTCATCAGCCGGACGCCGGACGACGCGAGCGGGTGGCCGACGGCGATCGCGCCGCCCCAGGGGTTCACCCGCGGGTCGTCGTCCGCGATGCCGAAGTGGTCGAGGAACGCCAGCACCTGGACGGCGAACGCCTCGTTGATCTCGAACAGGCCGATGTCGTCGATGGTGAGGCCGGTCTGCCGCAGCACCTTCTCGGTCGCGGGCACCGGCCCGACGCCCATCACCTCGGGCTCGACCCCGGCGAAGGCGTAGCCCACCAGGCGCATGCGCACCGGCAGACTCAGCTCCTGCGCGGTCTCGGCGGAGGCGAGCACGCAGGCGGTGGCGCCGTCGTTCAGGCCGGCGGCGTTGCCCGCGGTCACGTTGCCGTGCGGGCGGAAGGGCGTCTTCAGCCCCGCGAGGTCCTGCACCGTCGTGCCCGGCCGCGGCGGCTCGTCGGCGGTCGCGAGCCCCCACCCGAGCTCCGTGCTGCGGGTGGCGACGGGCACGAGGTCCGGCTGGATGCGCCCGTCGGCGTACGCCTGGGCGAGCCTGGCCTGGCTCGCCGCCGCGTAGGCGTCCGCCCGCTCCTTCGTCAGGTGCGGGAACCGGTCGTGCAGGTTCTCGGCGGTGGAGCCCATGACGAGGGCGGAGGGGTCGACGAGCTTCTCGGCGACGATCCGCGGGTTGGGGTCGACACCCTCGCCCATGGGGTGGTGGCCCATGTGCTCGACGCCACCGGCGATGACGACGTCGTAGGCGCCGAACGCGATGCCGGACGCGGTCGTGGTGACCGCGGTCATCGCGCCGGCGCACATCCGGTCGATCGCGTAGCCGGGGACGCTCTTCGGCAGCCCGGCCAGCAGCCCGGCGAGCCGGCCGATCGTCAGGCCTTGGTCGCCGATCTGGGTGGTCGCGGCGATCGCGACGTCGTCGACGCGCTCCGGCGGCAGCGACGGGTTGCGGCGCAGCAGCTCGCGGATGCACCTGACGACGAGGTCGTCCGCGCGGGTCTGCGCGTACATGCCCTTCTCGCCGGCCTTGCCGAAGGGGGTCCGGACGCCGTCGACGAAGACGACGTCGCGCAGGGATCGGGGCACGGGGCCTCCCGGGTCGGAGCAGGGAACCGTCTCGCCGCCGATGCTACTCAGCGGTAACAACGGGTGGCACCCGCCCGGGCCGTGGCGCCGGTCACGTGGCGGGCTGGGACTCCGGCCGGTCCGCCCGGGCGTCACCCGAGCCGGCCCACGCCTGCGCGATGGCGGCGGCCGTGAGCTCCACCTGCCACGGCCGGGCGCCCCCGGCCGCCAGGGCCGCCGCCAGGCCCTCCGGTCCGGCGTCCGGCGGCGGGTTCCAGCAGACACGGCGCAGCAGGTCCGGCGTGAGCAGGTTCTCGACGGGGACGCGGTGCTCCTCCGACAGCGCCGCCAGCACCGCGCGTGCGCGCGCCAGCCGCTCGGCGGCCTGGGGATCGCGGTCCTTCCACAGCCGGGGCGGCGGCGGCCCGTCGGAGGGCAGGCTCAGCGGCGGCAGCTGGTCGTCGCGCAGCCGGCGGGCCCGGTCGACCGCGGCCAGCCAGCGGGCCGCGATCCGCCGGTTCGCCGGGCCGGAGAAGACCGGGAGCCGGGTGAGCTCGGGCACGGACGCCGGCATCGCCGCCGCCGCGGACACGATCGCCCGGTCGGGCAGGATCCGTCCCGGGGCGACGTCCCGCCTGCGGGCCATCTCCTCGCGCACCTGCCACAGCTCGCGCACCGCCGCCAGCTGGCGCCGTCCGCGCACCGTGTGCAGCCCGGACACGCGGCGCCACGGGTCCTGGCGCGGGGGTGGCGGGGCGGTGTCCCGGACGGCGGCGAACTCCTGGGCCGCCCACTCGGTCTTGCCCTGGGCGGCGAGCTCGGCGGCCAGGGCGTCGCGCAGGTCGAGGAGGACGTCGACGTCCAGGGCCGCGTACGTGAGCCACTCGGCAGGCAGGGGCCGGGTCGACCAGTCGACCGCCGAGTGCTCCTTGGCGAGCTGCCAGCCGAGCAGCCGCTCGACGACCGCGGCGAGCCCCACCTTCTCGAAGCCGGCGAGGCGCGCCGCCAGCTCGGTGTCGAAGATCGGCCCGCCAGGCACCAGTCCCACCTCGGCGAGGCACGGCAGGTCCTGGGACGCCGCGTGCAGCACCCACTCGGCGTCCCCCAGGGGCTCCCGCAGCGCGGACAGGTCCGGCAGCGCCACGGGGTCGACGAGCGCCGTCCCCGCGCCGTCCCGGTGCAGCTGCACGAGGAAGGCCCGCTGGCCGTACCGGTAGCCCGACGCCCGCTCCGCGTCGACCGCGACCGGACCGGTCCCGGCGGCCAGCCGCTCGGCGACGTCGGCGAGCCCTTCCGGGGTGTCCACCAGCGCGGGGGTGCCGCCGCGCGGGGCGAGCAGCGGCCTCGGCTCGGTGGGGTCCATGGGAGGTAACCGTACGGCGCGGCGGCGTGGCTGCAGCGAAGCCGCCGCCCGCGCGTCGCGTCAGCGGATGACGCCGGCGCGCAGCGCGATGACCACCATCTCGGCGCGGTCCCCGGTGCCGAGCTTGCGGGCGATGCGCGCCAGGTGGCTCTTGACCGTCAGGCCGGACAGCCCCAGCGCCTCACCGACGCCGGTGTTGGACCGGCCGTCGGCCACCAGCTGGAGGACCTCCAGCTCTCGCTGCGAGAGGCCCTGCACGGTCTCGGGCACGGACGGTCCCGGCGCGGTGCGCGGCGTGGAGTCGGTCAGCAGCAGGCACCGGACCCCCTCCTTGACGGCGGCCCGCACCGTGTAGGGGTCGGCCGACGTCGCGATGACGACGGTGCGGCGCCAGCCGGCCGCGCGCAGGTCACCGACCAGGCCGAGGCCCGAGCCGTCCGGCAGCGTCGACTCGACGACGGCCACGTCGGCGTTGCGGGGCACGACGACCCGCCGGGCCTCGGCCACCGTTGCGGCGGCGACGACGTCGCTCGCCCCGAGAGCACGCAGCAGGCGCACGGCGGTCTCGCGCGCGGCCGGGTGCTGGACCGCGACGAGCGCGGTGGAGCGACCGGGCTGCCGGACGACGGATCGGGCGCCCACGCGCTCCACCAGTGCGGTCATGCCCGACCTATCGGCGTCGCCCGAGCCGGCCTTGAACGTCCACGGGCGGGAGTGTCAGCGCAGCTGCCGCGGCAGCGCCACGACGCCCTCGGGCAGTGGCGGGAGGCCCGCCACGGTGCACAGCAGGTCCGTCCATCCGCGCAGGTGCGCCGCCAGGTCGTCGTCGACCGGCGTCCACGAGGCGCGGATCTCGATCTCCACCGTGGCCGGGCGGTCGGCCAGGCCGGCGAAGCTCTCCGACAGCACGCGCGTCACGGTGCCCCCGCGCGCGACCGCGTGCGCCCCCGCGTCGGCGAGCGAGTCCTCGAGCCAGGTCCAGCCGACCTGGCCGAGCATGGCGTCGGCTCCCAGCTCCGGCTCGAGGGCGGCGCGCACGAAGGTCACGACGCGGAACGTGCCCTCCCAGGCGTCCTGGCCGGCGGGGTCGTGCAGCAGGACGAAGCGGCCGGTGGCCAGCTCGTCGTCCCCGACGACGACGTCGGCCGTCAGCGCGGCCGCGAACGGCGCGATGCGCTGGGGGGCAGGAACCTCGGTGAGCACGACCTCCGACCGCGGCCGGGCAGTGCGCAGGGACGCGACCGCGCGGCCGAAGGCATCGGGCGCGGCGCCGGGCACGTCACGGACCGCCACGACAGGCAGCGTACGTCGCGGCCCCCCGGTTCGAGCGCAACCCGCGGCCGCGCGCGTCGTGTCGCCGGGGCCGCTGCCTACGCTGCCGCCTCGTGACTGCGCTCGCCGGCCCCGCCCTGGCCCTGCTGTCGTCGGTGCTGTGGGGCAGTGCCGACTTCGCCGGAGGCCT
>JBMOMI010000143.1:0-7832 GCA_049325235.1 Actinomycetota bacterium
CCGTCGCGGCGGTGCCGTGGGTGGTGGCCGGTGCGCGGGCGCGGCGGGCGCCGAGCGGCCTGCCGGGCGCGCCGCACGTCCCGGCGGGCGCCCTGCTGCGCAGCAAGGTGGCGTGGGGCCTTGCGGGCCTGCTGGGCATGACGTCCCTGAACACCTACGCGATGTTCGCCTGGCTGCCGACGCTGCTGGTCGACGCGGGCCTGTCGACGGCCCAGGGCGGCGCGATGCTGTCGCTGTTCGCGGCGGTAGGCATGCCGATGTCCCTGCTGGTTCCCTGGCTGGCGTTCAGGATGCGCAACCCGTTCCCGCTCGTCCTGGCCTTCCTCGCCTGCTACGCGGTGGGCTACTCCGGCCTGCTGCTCGCCCCCGCGACGGTCACGTGGCTCTGGGTGGTCGCCGCCGGCCTGGGTCCCAGCGCCTTCCCGATGTCGCTGGCGCTGGTGAACCTGCGGTCCAGGACGACGGAGGGCTCGGCGGCGCTCTCCGGCTTCGCCCAGGGAGTGGGCTACACCGTCGCCGGAGCCGGGCCGCTCGTCGTCGGGATCCTGCGCGAGGCCACCGGGGGATGGGGGGAGGCCTTCGCGTTCCTCGCGGCGACCCTCGCCGTCCAGGTCGCCGGCGGGCTCGTCGTGTGCCGCCCGCGCACGGTGGAGGACGACCTTGCGGCACGTGCGGGCGCGCACGGGGACGCCACTACCCTGGACCGGTGACTCCCGAGGGCCTGTCCAGCGCGATCCGCCAGTGCCTCCTCGACGCCGTCGCCGCCGGCGAGCTGACCGTCGACGTGCCGGCCGACGTACGCGTCGAGCGCCCGCGCAGCCGTGAGCACGGCGACTGGGCGACCAACGTCGCGCTGCAGCTGGGCAAGAAGGCCGGCATGCCGCCGCGGCAGCTCGCCGAGCTGCTCGCCGCCCGGCTGGTGGAGGTGCCCGGCGTCAAGAGCGTGGACGTCGCCGGGCCGGGGTTCCTCAACGTCGTCCTGGACGCCGCCGCCGCCGGTGAGCTGGCGCGCACGGTGGTGGAGGCGGGAGAGTCGTACGGGCGCAACGAGGCGCTGGTCGGCCACGTGGTCAACCTCGAGTTCGTCTCGGCAAACCCGACCGGCCCGCTGCACATCGGTCACACCCGTTGGGCCGCTCTCGGGGACTCGATCGCCCGGCTGCTGCGCGCGTCGGGGGCCGACGTGACGACCGAGCATTACATCAACGACGCCGGTGCGCAGATGGACAAGTTCGGCGAGTCGGTTCTCGCCCGCGCCCGCCATCAGGAGGTGCCCGAAGGCGGATACCGCGGCGAGTACGTCGTCGAGCTGGCGCAGAAGGTCATGAAGCTTCGACCCGACCTGCTGGAGCTGCCGGACGACGAGGCCCTTGCCATTGCGCGCGAGCTGGCGTACGAGCTGCAGCTCGCCGAGATGCAGGAGGTACTCGCCGACTTCGACGTTCACTTCGACGTCTGGTTCTCGGAGCGCAGCCTCCACGAGAGCGGTGCCGTCGAGAAGGCCGTGGAGCGGCTACGCGAGCAGGGCCACGTCTACGACAGCGAGGGCGCGATCTGGTTGCGCACCACGGACTTCGGCGACGACAAGGACAGAGTGCTGATCCGCGGTGACGGCACCCCGACCTACTTCGCCGCGGACGCCGCCTACTACCTGTCGAAGAAGGACCGCGGCTTCACCGAGAAGATCTACATGCTCGGCGCGGACCACCACGGCTACGTCGGCCGGCTCAGGGCGATCGCCGCGTGCGCCGGCGATGACCCGGAGCGCAACATCGAGGTGCTCATCGGCCAGCTGGTCTCCGTCGGCGGCGCACGGTTGTCGAAGCGTGCCGGCAACATCATCGAGCTGCGAGACCTCATCCGGTGGCTCGGTACCGACGCCGTGCGCTACTCGTTGGCACGGTATCCGGCTGACTCCCCTCTCGCGCTCGAGGGCGAGGACCTGCGTAGGCGCAGCAACGACAACCCGGTGTTCTACGTCCAGTACGCGCACGCCCGCACCGCCGGCGTGGGCCGCAACGCCCGCGACCTCGGCGTCCGCACCGAGGACGGCTTCGACCCTGGGCTGCTCGACCACGAGACGGAGACCGCGCTGCTCGCGCAGCTCGGCGAGTTCCCGCGGGTCGTGGCCCAGGCCGCCGAGCTGCGCGAGCCGCACCGGGTCGCGCGGTACCTGGAGTCGCTCGCGTCGGCCTACCACAAGTGGTACGACGAGCGGCGTGTCACGCCGATGGGGGACGAGCCGGTGACGGACGTGCACCGGACCCGGCTGTGGCTCAACGAGGCGACGCGCACCGTGCTCGGCAACGGGCTGCGGCTGCTCGGCGTCAGCGCCCCGGACCGGATGTAGCGTGCGCGCGCACGAGGCGGGGGCCCTGCACGCCGAGGGCTACGGCGGTCCGTCGTGGCTGCCGCTGCCGGCGGACGTCAACGCCCTGCTGCCGGACCTGTGGGCCGGATCGGTGGCCCGGGACACGTCCGGCGTGCTCACCGTCGGCGGCGTGGACGTCGAGGCGCTCGCCTCGCGGTTCGGGACCCCGGCCTACGTCGTCGACGAGGCCGACTTCCGTTCGCGGGCGCGGCGTTTCGCGTCGGCCTTCGACGCAGCCTTCACCGACCTGTGTGGCGGCGCCGACGTCTACTACGCGGGCAAGGCGTTCCTGTGCACCGCGGTGGCGCGGTGGGTCGACGAGGAGGGCCTGTTCCTCGACACCTCGACCGGAGGCGAGCTGGCCGTCGCTCTGCGGGCCGGCTGCCCGGCGTCCCGGATCGGGTTGCACGGCAACAACAAGTCGGACTCCGAGATCACCGCTGCCCTGGAGGCGGGCGTCGGTCGCCTGGTGCTGGACTCGGCCGAGGAGGTCGGGCGGATCGCCGCGCTCGCCCGGGCGGCCGGCGTCCGGGCGCCGGTGCTCGTGCGCGTCACCGTCGGTGTGGAGGCGCACACCCACTCGTACATCGCGACCGCGCACGAGGACCAGAAGTTCGGCATCCCGATGGACGCCGTGCCGGCGGTCGTCGCCGACGTGCTGTCCCGGCCGGAGCTCGAGCTGCGGGGGCTGCACAGCCACATCGGGTCCCAGATCTTCGACACCTCCGGGTTCGAGGTCGCCGCACGGCGGGTGCTCGGCGTGCACGCCGCGGTGCAGGCGGGCAGCGGCGTCGCGCTGCCCGAGCTCGACCTGGGCGGCGGCTTCGGCATCCGGTACACCTCGCAGCACGACCCAATGCCGGCCGAGGAGCTGGCCGAGGGACTGGCGCACATCGTCGCCGGTGAGTGCCGCAGCCTCGGGATCGACGTCCCGCGGATCTCGGTGGAGCCCGGTCGCGCCATCGCCGGGCCATCGACCTTCACGCTGTACCGCGTCGGCACGGTCAAGGAGGTCGAGCTCGACGGGGGAGCCCGGCGCCGGTACGTCGCCGTCGACGGCGGGATGAGCGACAACGTGCGGACCGCGCTGTACGACGCGGACTACTCGTGCTCGCTGGCGTCCCGTGCGTCGGACGCGCCGCCGGTGCTGTCACGGGTCGTCGGAAAGCACTGCGAGAGCGGGGACATCGTCGTCAAGGACGAGTTCCTGCCCGCCGACGTCGCGCGCGGCGACCTCCTCGCGGTGCCGGCCACGGGCGCGTACTGCCGCAGCCTGGCCAGCCAGTACAACCACGTGCCCCGCCCGCCCGTCGTCGCCGTGCGCGACGGTGCCGCACGCGTCATCGTGCGGCGCGAGACGATCGACGACATCCTCGCGCTCGACGTCGACTGACGCCTCCCCGCCCGGTTGGTGCAGGGTGGCCCTGCGACGAACCTATTGGTACAGGGCCACCCTGTGCCAAGGCGTCGTTGGACCGATTCCGCCCACAACGGTCAGCTGCGTCGACTCCCATGTACACGCGTCGATGTGTGTGGAGCAGCTCCAACAAGACGTTGGTACAGGGTGGCCCTGCAACGAACCTATTGGTACAGGGCCACCCTGCACCAAGGCGTGATTGGACCGATTCCGCCCACAGCGGTCAGCTGCTTCGACTCCCATGTACACGCGTCGATGTGTGTGTAGCAGCTCCAACAAGACGTTGGTACAGGGTGGCCCTGCACCAAACCTATTGGTACAGGGCCACCCTGCACCAAGGCCGGGGGTCAGCAGCGCGCGGGGAGGATGTGCCCCGTCACGTCCCCGAACCCCACGCGCGTTCCGTCCGGGCCCGGCGCGGTCGCGGTGATGGTGACCTCGTCGCCGTCCTCGAGGAACGTGCGCAGCGACCCGTCGGCGAGGCGGACCTGCTCCCTGCCGCCCCAGCTGAGCTCGAGGAACGACCCGCGCTGGTCCTTCTCCGGCCCGGACACCGTCCCGGACGCGTACAGGTCGCCGGTGCGCAGGCTGGCACCGTTCACGGTGAGGTGCGCGAGCTGCTGCGCCGGAGTCCAGTACATGGTCGAGAACGGCGGGTGCGCGACGAGCGTGCCGTTCCAGCGGACCTCGAGCGAGATGTCCAGCCCCCAGGGCTCGGAGGGGTCGTCGGCGAGGTACGGCAGCAGCTCGTACGACCGTCGCGGCGGCTGAACCCGCGCGTGCTGCAGCGCCTCCAGGGGTGTCACCCACGCCGAGACCGTCGTCGCGAACGACTTGCCGAGGAAGGGACCGAGCGGCACGTACTCCCACGCCTGGATGTCCCGCGCGCTCCAGTCGTTGACGAGGCACAGGCCGAAGACGTGGTCCGCGAACGCGGACGCGGGCACCGGCGTCCCGAGCTCGGACGGCACACCCACGACGAACCCGACCTCGGCCTCGATGTCGAGCCGGCGCGACGGCCCGAACGTCGGCGCGTCGTCCTCCGGGGCCTTGCGCTGGCCGCACGGCCGGACGACGTCCGTGCCGGACACCACCACCGTGCCGGCGCGTCCGTGGTACCCGACGGGCAGCCGTTTCCAGTTGGGCAGCAACGGTTCTGAGTCGGGGCGGAAGATCCGGCCGACGTTCGATGCGTGGTGCTCGCTGGAGTAGAAGTCGACGTAGTCGGCGACCGTGAACGGCTGGTGCATCCGGACGTCGGACAGCGGCAGCAGGTGCGGGCCGGCCAGGTCCTCGTGCGCCGGGGAGGTCAGGATCTCCACCAGCCACTGCCGCACCGCCGACCACGCCGGGCGGCCGAGGGCGAGCAGCTCGTCCAGCGACGACGACTCGAAGGCGTGCGCCCCGTCGAGCTGCTCGACGGCCGCCACCGCGGCGACGTCGAGGACGTGGTCTCCCACGCGGACGCCGACGCGCGGCTCCTCGTCGCCGGTGGAGAACACGCCGTAGGGCAGGGTCTGGACGCCGAAGGGCGAGCCGTCGGGCACCGGGGCCCAGGTGTGGGTGGTCACGCGGGAACCTCCTCGAGCAGGCCGAGGCCGGCGAGCTCGCCGACCGGGTCGGTGACGCCGCAGCAGCCGAAGGACGCGAAGAAGGCGCGCAGCACGGCGGCGTCGGCCTCGCTCATCCGGCGCGCCGCGGACGCCAGCCGCGCCGCGCTCGTCTCGGCGAGCACCCGCGCGACCTCCGGGGCCTCGGCGCCGTTGAGTGCCGCGCGGACGGCCCCGATGACGTTGAGGACGCCGTGGTGGGTGGCGCCGGTGGCGTCCGGGCCGCGCACGGCGGTGTGCAGCCCGGCGGTGAGCTTGAAGGTCAGGTCGACGTCGACGGCGCGGCGCAGGAACGCCGCCAGCTCCTCGACGGACGGGAAGGCCTCGGGGGTCGTGCCGCCGGTGCGCAGCTTGGCGCCGACGTCGTCCCCGGCGGCGGCCACCGCGTCCAGGGCGCGCTCCCACCCCGGCTCCCGGTGGACCTCCACCCAGGTCCGGACGCCGCTGGGGACGCGGGCGAGCAGCTCGGCCGCGGCCGAGGCGGGGTCGGCGCCGCGGGCGAGCGGCACCTCGAGCGCGACGACGTCGACACCGTCGAGGCGCTCCAGGGAGCGCACCGCGTCGAGCGCCCCGGCCAGCGGGTCGTCGGTGCGCGGGTCGGCGACCACGCCGACGCGCAGCGCGGCGCCAGCGGCCCGGGCAGCGGCCGAGAACGCCTCGACCGCGCCCGCCGGCACGAGGAACGGGCCGACGACGTCGGCGTACCAGGCGGCCCGGTGCCGCAGGTGCGCGGGAACCGCGTCGGCCATCGGGGCCAGCCCCGGCGGGAACACGGCGGCGTCGTCGACGAGGGCGGTGAACAGGGACCGCACCGCCGGGCCGGTGCCCGGGTCGTCGTCCGAGCCGGGGAGCGCCGGCAGAGGGGTCTGTCCGGGAGCCGTTGACATGCCGCCGGACTGTAGCGCACTGTATCTGAGGTGATACAGATGCGTCCGCTCAGCGGACGCGCGAGGGAGGAGCAACGGTGGCGCACTACCAGCGGGTCGGGGAGGTGCCGCCGAAGCGGCACACGCAGTTCCGGCGCCCGGACGGGGGCCTGTACTCCGAGGAGCTGATGGGGGAGGAGGGCTTCTCCAGCGACTCCTCCCTGCTGTACCACCGGGGCATCCCGTCGGCGATCGTCGACGCACGCGTCTGGGACCTGCCGGACCTGGCGACCACCCCCAACCACCCGCTCAAGCCGCGCCACCTGAAGCTGCACGAGCTGTTCCCCGGTGAGAAGCCCGGCGAGGGCGTCGACCCGGTCCGCGGCCGGCGGCTCGTACTCGGCAACGCAGACGTACGCATCTCCTACGCCGTGGCTCGTGACGCAAGCCCGTTGTACCGCAACGCGATCGGTGACGAGTGCGTGTACGTGGAGTCCGGCTCGGCGACGGTCGAGACGATGTTCGGCGTGCTGGAGGCCCGGCAGGGCGACTACGTGGTCCTGCCGCGGGCGACCGTGCACCGCTGGGTGCCGACCGGCGGAGAGCCCTTGCGGGTGTACGCGATCGAGGCGAACAGCCACATCACCCCGCCCAAGCGGTACCTGTCGAGGTACGGCCAGTTCCTGGAGCACGCGCCCTACTGCGAGCGCGACCTGCACGGGCCGACCGAGCCGCTGCTGGTCGAGGGCGCCGACGTCGAGGTCTACACCAAGCACCGCGGCAACGGCCCGTCCGGCGTGGTGGGCAGCATCGTCGTCCACCCGGAGCACCCGTTCGACGTCGTCGGCTGGGACGGCTGCCTGTACCCGTACACGTTCAACGTCTCCGACTTCGAGCCGATCACCGGTCGCGTGCACCAGCCGCCGCCGGTGCACCAGGTGTTCGAGGGCTGGAACTTCGTCGTCTGCAACTTCGTGCCGCGCAAGGTCGACTACCACCCGCTGGCGATCCCGGTGCCGTACTACCACTCGAACGTCGACAGCGACGAGGTGATGTTCTACTGCGGCGGCGACTACGAGGCCCGCAAGGGGTCCGGCATCGGCCAGGGCTCGATCTCGCTGCACCCGGGCGGTCACAGCCACGGCCCGCAGCCCGGGGCGGTCGAGAGGTCCCTGGGCAAGGAGTACTTCGACGAGCTCGCCGTCATGGTGGACACGTTCCGGCCGCTGGAGCTCGGGGAGGGCGGCGTCGCCGTCGACGACGGGGAGTACGCCTGGACGTGGGCGGGGCGGGGACCCGGCCGCTGAGGGAAGCGTCCGACGTGCGGGGCGGCCCCGGGGGTGGAACGCTCACGGCGTCCAGATCCCAGACCCCGGGAGGGAACCGTGTCGCTCTGGCTCCTGCTCATCGTGCTCGGCGTGATCCTCGCCGTCGTCGGCTTCGCCGGCGTCGGGGAGATCCTCATCTGGCTCGGGGTGGCGATCCTCGTCGTCGGCCTGATCCTGTCGTTCACGGGACGCCGCGGGAGGGTCTGACCCGCATGCGCGTCGGGGCGGGGGGGGGCGCAA
>JBMOMI010000144.1:0-7788 GCA_049325235.1 Actinomycetota bacterium
CGCCCAGACGGCGAGCAGTGCCCGCGGCCAGGGCGGCCTGCTCCGCCGCGCCGGGCCGGTCGCCGGTGGCGAGCAACGCCTCGGCGAGCCGCCACCGGCAGCGTCCGGTCTCGTAGGGGTCGACCCCGGTGGCGGCGCGCCGGAACTCCTCGGCCGCCGCGCGCCACGCCTCCGGGTCCGGGCGGCCCTCGACCCGGCTCCACTCCGCCCGCGCCCGCGCGAGCCACGCCCTTCCCTCCGGCCCCATCACGCCGCTGCGGGGCTGCCCGTGCGTGGCGGTCGCCTCGGCGTGCTCGAGCAGCCGGCGTCCGGCGTCCTCGGCGTGGCGCTCGGCGGCGGTGTCACCCACCAGCCGGGCCCTCTCGGCGAGGTCCCCGGCAGCGGCCAGCCCGACGGCGGCCAGCCAGATCCCGCCGAGGAACCAGGGGTCCCAGACCCGGCTGACGTGGTCGATGGCCCGCCCGACCACGGTCAGCGCACGGTCCGGGTCGCCACCCCAGATCGCGAGCTCGGCGGCGGCGCCACCCGCGACCATCGCCACCTGCCCGTCGTGGTGCCAGGCCCCCTCCAGCCGGGCGACGGCGTCCGCGGCGTCGTGGTCCCCGCGGGCCACCACCGCGGGCAGCGCGGCGGCGCCGACGCGCGCGAGGACGACCTCGGACGGGCGCTGGCCGGCCAGCTCCGCCAGGCGCCGGCTGCCCTCGAAGTCCCCCGCGGTGTACCGCACGATCCCCTGCAGCACGCGCAGCTCGAGGCCGTAGTCGCTCCAGCCGAGTCCGTTCTCCTCGGCGCGCGTGACGGCGTCGTCGACGACCGCCGCCGCGGTCAGGACGTCCCCGTCCTCGTATGCGGTGGTTCCCAGGTTGTACGCGACGCGCAGCTCGGCGCTCAGCGACCCGGACCGGCGGGCGACCGCCAGCGCCTCGGCCAGCAGGCTGGCCGACTCGCCGGGGCGGCCCTGCGTCCCGCGGACGACTGCGAGCGTGGTGAGCGCGTCGGACTCCACGTCGAGCACCCCGGCGGACCTGGCTGCGGGCAGCAGCTGCTCCGCTCGCTCGGCGGCACGGCCCAGGTCGCCGGTGATGCCGCAGGCACGGGCCGCCACGGCCGCCGCGCGACCGCCTCCTCGGCGGCGGCGTACGCCTCGGCCGCGTGGTCGGAGAAGAGCAGGGCGGTGGCGAGCCGGCGGCGGCTCTCCACCCGGCCGGAGACGTCCCCGGCGACGTCCGCGTGCCGGACCGCGTCCCGGGCCAGCGCCACCGCCCGTGCCGGCAGGCCCGCGAGGCTGGCGGCCTGCGCGGCGTCCAGGGTCAGCCGGGTCAGGTCCCGGCCGGTGACCTCCGCGGCGTCCTCGACCGCCGCCCACAGCTGGACGGCGCGCTCGAGGTGCTGCAGCGCCTCGGCGGGTGCGAGCAGGTCGGTCGCCTCGTCGGCCGCCTGCATCGAGGCGACCAGCGCCCCGCGCAGGTCGTGACTTGCCATCCGGTGATGGGCCAGCGTCGCTGCCGACCCCCGGCCGGAGCCGCCCCCCGCGAGCAACCCGGCGTAGGCCCCGTGCAGGCGGACCCGCTCACCGGGCAGCAGGTCGGCGTAGACGGCCTCCCGGGCCAGCGCGTGCCGGAACGCGTACCCGTCGCCGACGGTGACGAGCACGTTGCGCTCGACCGCCTCGTGCAGCGCGTCGTCCAGCGCGGGACCGCGGAGCCCGCTCGCCGCCGCCAGCAGGTCGTGCCCCACCCGGGGACCCGCCACGCTGGCCGTGCGGACGACCACGCGGGCCGGCTCGGACAGCTCGTCCACCCGCGCCAGCAGCAGGTCGGCCAGCGCCCCGGGGAGCCGTGCCGGTCCGTCGTCCGGGCAGGCCAGCAGCTGCTCGGCGAAGTAGGCGTTCCCCTCGGAGCGCTCCAGCAGGGACCGCACCAAGCCCGGTGCGGCGGGGTGCCCGGTCAGCGCCTGCACGTACGCGGCCATCTCGGCCTCGCCGAAGGGGGCCAGGGGAAGGCGGAGGACCGCCGGGTGGCGGCTCAGCTCGCCGAGCAGCGGGCGCAGCGGGTGCCGGCGGTGCAGGTCGTCGCTGCGCACGGTGCCGACCAGGAGGAGACGCTGCGACCGCAGCCGCCGGACGAGGAACTCCAGCAGCTCCCGGCTCGACCGGTCGGCCCAGTGCAGGTCCTCCAGCACCAGGACGACCGTGGGCTCACCCGGCGCCGGCTCCAGCGCGGATGCGACGGCGTCGTACAGCTGCAGCCGCCGGACGTCCGGGTCGCCGTCGCGACCCGGCTCCGCACCGCCGAGCCAGCGGCTCAGCACCGGGTGCGTTCCTTCCTGCCCGAGGAAGGACGTGAGCGCCTCGGCGAACGGCAGGTAGGGGACGCCCGCCTCGCCGAGGTCGGCGCAGTGGCCCACGACCACCCGGCAGCCCCGCTCCACGGCGAGCCGGGAGAGCTCGGTGACGAGCCGGGTCTTGCCCACCCCCGCGTCGCCCAGGACGAGGACGGCGCCGGGCGTGCCGCGCTCGGCGTCCTGCACCGCCTCGACGAGGCGACGCACCTCCTCGCCACGCCCGACGAGGGGGATCTCCGCGAGACCGCGCGCCACGTCGTCCATCGTGGCACCGGCCACCCACAACGCCGCCGGCGTACCGCTCGGCGCGGTCACGCCGGACGCGGGGCGGGGAGCCGGCGCCGGGGCCGGCGCCGCAGCGGCCGAGGCAGCCAGCGCACGGCCGGGGTACGGCCCGTACGCACGACGTCCTCCCGGCGGTAGGCGATCTCCGCCTCGAGCGCGGGACCGTACGGCAGGAACATCGGGAACCTCCTTCGCTCACCGGCGGGCGCCGGTGACGAGATCCACGGTGCGGCTGAGGGCCCCGGCTGCGGATCGGGCGGCCGTCTATGCCGTGCCCTCCAGTTGCGGCGAGATGACCTGAGGGTGGGCAGTGGGGGACCTGAGGTGTCGTTGAGGGGCCTCTGAGGTGGCGGGCGTCACGCCCGAGAAGCGGCGTTTCGCCACTGTCGGTAGACATAGGATGACTCCACCGACCGACGACTCGACGAGGAGGTTTCACGGTGCCGACGCACGGCCAGCAGCAGACCGCTCCGGACCACGGGCGCACCCCCGACGGGACCCGGCCCCTGGGCACGCTGGCGAACCCGCGCCGGATCCGCTGGGCCACCCGCGAGGAGCGCGCCGGCCGCTGAGCGGCCACCATGGGCTCCATGTCCTTCGTCACCCCGGGTGCTGACCCGGTCACCCCTCGCGCCCTCGCCGACACGTACGTTGACGGGCTGGTCGATCTCGACCCGCTGACGGCCACCGCGCTCGGCCGCCCCGTCCGCCAGGACGAGCTGCCCGACCTCTCGCCGTCCGGGCAGGAGGCCAAGGACGACCTGGCGCGGGCCACGCTGCGGCGGCTGGCCGACGTCCCGGGCGAGGTGTCCGCGGACCCGCTCGAGGCGCGCTGCGGCCGGTTGCTCCGTGAGCGGCTGGAGGCCGGCCTGGCGGTGAGCGAGGCCGGGGAGCACCTGCGCGCCGTCCGGAACATCTTCGGGCCGCCGCAGGCCGTGCGGCAGGTGTTCTCGTTGATGCCGGCCGCCACCGAGGACGACTGGGCCCTCATCGCGCGGCGGATGGGCCGGGTGGACGGCGCCTACGCCGGGTACACGGAGTCCCTCCGCGAGGGTGCCCGGCGCGGCCTGTGCGCCGCACCGCTGCAGGTGCGCACCCTCGCCGGCCAGCTCGACGAGTGGATGGCGGCGGCCGACGGCAAGGGCTGGTTCGCGTCGTTCGTGGCCGACGCGCCGGCCACGCTGCCGGCGTCCCTGACCGCGCAGCTCGAGGGCGCGGCCGCCTCGGCACAGCACGCGACTGCCACGCTGCGGCAGTTCCTGCTGGAGGAGTACCTGCCGGCCTGCGAGGGCACACCGGACGCGGTGGGCGCGGAGCGGTACCGGCTCACCTCCCGGCTGGCGACCGGCGCGGACCTGGACCTGCAGGAGGCGTACGCGTGGGGCTGGGCCGAGTACCGCCGGATCGAGGCGGAGATGCGCGCCGAGGCCGAGCGAGTGCTGCCCGGCGCCACCCCGCTCGAGGCGATGGCCCACCTGGACGCCCACGGTGAGGCGATCGAGGGCGTCGAGGAGGTGCGCGCCTGGCTGCAGGCCATGATGGACGGCGCGATCGCCGACCTCGACGGCACGCACTTCGACATCGCCGAACCGCTGCGTGTGGTCGAGGCCCGGATCGCACCGCCGGGGAGCGCGGCCGCGCCCTACTACACGCGCCCGACGCTGGACTTCTCCCGGCCGGGACGCACCTGGCTGCCGACCCTCGGCCGCACCCGGTTCCCGGTGTGGAACCTCGTGTCGACCTGGTACCACGAGGGAGTCCCGGGGCACCACCTGCAGCTGGCGCAGTGGGTCCACGTCGCCCCGCAGCTGTCGACGTACCAGACGTCGATCGGGTCGGTGAGCGCGAACACCGAGGGGTGGGCGCTGTACGCCGAGCGGCTGATGGACGAGCTGGGATACCTCTCGGACCCCGGCCGGCGGATGGGGTACCTGGACGCCCAGATGATGCGCGCCGTCCGCGTGGTGATCGACATCGGCATGCACCTCGGCCTTCGGGTGCCCGGCGACGCGGACGTCGCACCGGGGGAGACCTGGACGCCGCAGCTGGCGCGCGACTTCTTCGGCCGGCACTCCGGCCGGGAGCCGGAGTTCCTCGACAGCGAGATCGTCCGGTACCTCGGCTGGCCCGGGCAGGCGATCAGCTACAAGCTCGGCGAGCGCGCCTGGCTGGAGGGGCGCGAGGCGGCGCGGCGCGCCCACGGCGACGCGTTCGACCTGAAGTCCTGGCACATGGCGGCGCTGTCCACCGGCTCGCTCGGGCTGGACGACCTGGCCGTCGAGCTGGCCCGCCTCTGACCCACCCCTCCCCGGTGATCATGCACTTCGCCGTGATCATGGCGCCTGGGTCGAGCCGCGAGCGCCGTGCTCGGTTTCCTTGATCACGCTCGGATTCCTTGATCAGCGGGGGAGGGGGTCGTGGCGGGGGCGGGCGCCGGCGACCAGGTGGGCCAGCGCCTCGCCGTGCACGAGGCGCGCGCGGAACGCGCCGGACGCGGCGCGGCGGGCCAGGTCGGCGACCGGGAGCGGTGCGTCCGACCCGACCAGGACGGCGTTCGCCCGGCGCCGCCGCCGCAGCGCCGCCGGGTCCGCCAGCAGCGCGGTGACCGCGAAGACCGCCCGCGCCGCCGCGACCTCCGCGCGCAGCGTCGCCAGGTCGCCGGGGTCGGCGACGTTCGCCAGGTAGAGGCCGCCGGGTCGCAGCACGCGGACGACGTCGGCGACGAACTCCGCGGTCGTCAGGTGGTCGGGCGTGGCGTCACCGGCGAACACGTCGCGCACGACCGCGTCGGCGCTGGCGTCCCGGCGCCGCTGGAGTCCCTCGCGCGCGTCGCCGGCCTGCAGCCGCAGCCGCGGGGAGCGGGGCAGGTCGAACCACTCCCGCACCAGCCGCGCCAGCTCGGCGTCCACCTCGACGACCACCTCGCTCGAGCCCGGCCGGACCGCCTCCACGTGCCGGGGGAGCGCGCACGCGCCACCGCCCAGGTGGACGACGTCCAGCGGCTCGGGCGGCGGTCGGCGGGCGGCCAGCTCGAGGACGTCGGCCATCCACCGCAGGTACTCGAAGTCCAGCACCCGCGGGTCGCGCACGTGCACCGGCGAGCTCGGGACGCCGTTGACCAGCAGCGTCCAGACGTGCGGGTCGGCGCGGTCGGGCACCAGCTCGGCGGTGCCGGTGGCGATCGGGTAGGTCCCGGCGCGCGGCGCCGTCCGCCTGGTCACCGCGGCTCTTCCTCCTCCGGGCCCACCAGCCGGCGGGCGTGGTCCGGGACGTGCGTCACGACCACCTGGCGCCCGTCGGCGCGCAGTGCCTCCAGGGCCGACCGGAGCGCCAGCACCCCGGTGACGTCGACCCGCCCCAGCCGGCGCAGGTCGAGCTCCACGCGGGTGGCGTCCGAGTGGGCTGCGGCCGCCCTCAGCACCCGCTCCTCGAACGCCGGCGCGGACAGGAAGTACAGCACGCCGCTGGGCGCGAGCCGCAGCGTGTCGCCGCGGAGCTCGGCGCCGACGTCGATCCGCAGCTCCCGCCACAGGTGGACGGCCAGGGCGGACGCGACGCCGATCCCGAGCGCGATGTCCAGCCGTGGCGCCAGGGCCAGGACGGCGACGCCGGTGACGACGGCGACGGCGAGCTGCGGCCGCGACTGGTGCCACAGCTGGGGCAGCGTGCCCAGGCGGAGCAGGCCGGTGACCGCGGCCACCACCACCGCCGCCAGGACGGCGCTCGGCAGCCCGGACAGCAGCGGTGTCAGCGGCAGCGCCGCGGCGACGACGAGGCCGGTCAGCGCCCCGCTCCACCGGGTGGTGGCGCCGGAGTCGAACGCGAGCGCGCTGCGGGAGAACGAGCCCCCGGCCGGGTACCCGGACACCAGGCCGGAGGCCAGGTTCGCCAGGCCCTGGGACACCAGCTCCCGGTCGGGGTCCCAGTGGCTGCGGGTCCGGACGGCGTAGTGGCGGGCGACGGCGGCCGGCTCGGCGAACCCGACCGTCGCGATCACCAGGCCGGGCAGCAGCAGCGCCGGCAGGGAGCCCCACGGCAGGTCCGCCGTGAGCGGGGGCAGCCCGGCCGGGACCGTGCCGACCGTCGGCCCGTCGTACCCCGTCCACGTCGCGACGGCCAGCCCGGCGACCGTGGCGATCAGGGCGCCGGGCACGAACGGGCCGAGCCGGCGGGTGCCGAGGACGAGCGCGAGCGTGGCTGCGGCGTACCCGACAGCCGGCAGGTGCCACGAGCCCGGGTCGGCGACCGCCCGCGCCGCGCCGACCAGCGGGTTGCCGCCCCGGCCCGGCGCTCCGAGCAGGGCGGGCACCTGGGAGGCGAGGATGAGGAACGCCCCGGTCACCGTGAACGCCCGCAGCACCGGGTCCGACATCAGGTACGCGATCGCCCCGGCGCGCAGCAGGCCGAGGGCGAGCCGGGCCGCCCCGACGAGCAGGGCCAGCAGCGCGGCCAGCCCGACGTACTCGGCGCTGCCGGTCTCCGCCAGGGCCGCCAGCGCGCCGGCGGTGAGCAGGCTGGTCAGGGCCACCGGCCCGGTCTGCAGGTAGGGCGACGACGCTACCGCCGCGGCGGCCAGCGGGGCGGCGACCGCCACGTACAGCCCGTGCACCGGGGGGAGGCCGGCAAGCTGGGCGTACGCCAGCGACTGCGGCACCAGGACGAGCGCGACGGTGACGGCGGCGACCAGGTCGCCCCGCGTGGGCCGCAGGCCGCGCTGCCGGGTCACCGACCGGCGGCCGCAGGAACGGGCGGGCAGTGCAGCCGGAACTCGCCGACGCCGGCGCTGCCGACCAGCCGGACCGGGACGCCCGCGCCGTCCAGCAGGCTCGCGGCGATCGCTGCCCGGTGGCCCGCGCCGACTCGATCCGGCGGCTCACCGCCGCCGTGCTCCGGTACCGCAGCACGGCCAGCGGCGCGGTCTCCTCCCCGGTCGGCAGCACGTGCACGCGGACCCCCTCCGGGACCGCCGCCATGTCCCGCAGGAAGCGGTGCCGGCGCGCGACCTCGAGCGCCACCATGGCGACCTCCCACGGCCGGGTGGGGGCCTGCAGCGGCCGCTCCAGGCGCCCCACGTGCAGCACGAACACGGTCCGAGCGCCGAGCGTGACCGCCCGGCCGAGCGGCACGGAGTCGACGATCCCGCCGTCGAGGAAGTGCTCG
>JBMOMI010000145.1:0-7762 GCA_049325235.1 Actinomycetota bacterium
CCCCCGGCGCTACCGCACGGCCGGTGAGCGCCCGCCCGGCGACCCGGCGCTGCTGGAGCCGCTCACCGACCGGCTCGTCGACTACCGCGCGACGGTGCGGCGAGCCGCTCCGGACGAGATCCCCGCGGCGGTGGCCGAGGCGCTTGCCGAAGCGCGGACCTGCGTCGTCCCGCCCGGGCTGGACGCCGGCTGGACGGCGGGATGGGACGGGCGCGTCGTGGTCGACGACCCGCCGCTGGACGTCGAGGCGCTCGACCGCGTGGACGCCGTCCTGACCGGGGCACGGGTGGCGGTGGCCGAGACCGGCACGGTCGTCCTGGACTCCGGACCGGACACCGGGCGGCGCGCGATCAGCCTGGTCCCCGACCACCACGTGTGCGTGGTGCGGGCGCAGGACGTCGTCGCCACGGTGCCCGAGGCCCTGGCCCGGGTCGAGGCGACCCGGCCGCTGACCTGGGTCAGCGGCCCGAGCGCCACGAGTGACATCGAGCTGAGCCGGGTCGAGGGCGTGCACGGACCGCGCCGGCTCGACGTCGTCCTGGTGGTGCCGCCCGTCGGCTGACCGGGATCAGTGGGCCTTGGAGTACGCCTCCATCACCTCGGCCGAGATCCGGCCGCGCTCGCTGACCTTCAGCCCCTGCTGACGGGCCCACTCGCGGATCTTGGCGGTGTCCCCGCTGGGCGTCGTCCGCCGGCCCGCTCGGCGACCGCCGCCGGAGCGCCCCCCGACGCGGCGCGCGTGCCCGACCCACGGCGCGAGCTCGTCACGCAGCCGCGCGGCGTTCGCCGCATTGAGGTCGATCTCGTAGCTGACCCCGTCGAGAGCGAAAGAGACCGTCTCCTCGGCGTCGCCGCCGTCGAGGTCGTCGACGAGAACTACCTGGACCTTTTGCGCCATGTGCTGCACTCCTGGAAACTCGGGCGGATTCGAAAGGCCGCCGGCCGGCGAAATACCGCCCGGCGTTGTCGATCATGCCACAAGAGAATGGCACGGCACAATTCCTTGCCGGAAAACGTCGGCGTGCCGGAGCCCAAAACTGCTACGACGAGGCGGCGTCGGAATCCGCGGCGGGAGGGCGTGAGGCACCCGCCGACTCCTCGCGCTGCATCCGCGCCAGCGCCTCCCGCTCGCGCCGGTCCGCCTGCACCATGAGCCGGATCGCGTACCAGAACAGCAGGGCGACCCCGATCGACGGGATGAGGCCAGCCACGACGTCCATGGCTACCAGGGTACGTCGACCGGCCCGGTGCCCCGACCGCCCGGGCTCACTCCGGCTTGACGAGCGGGAACAGAATCGTCTCGCGGATTCCGAGGCCGGTCAGCGCCATCAGCAGCCGGTCGATTCCCATTCCGACGCCGCCCATCGGCGGCATTCCGTACTCCATGGCCCGCAGGAAGTCCTCGTCGAGGCGCATCGCCTCCTCGTCACCGAGCGCGGCGAGCTTTGCCTGCTCCTCGAAACGCGCGCGCTGAATGACGGGGTCGTTCAGCTCCGAGTACCCGGTCGCCAGCTCGAATCCGCGAACGTACAGGTCCCACTTCTCGACGACTCCCGGAATGGCACGGTGCGCCTTCGTCAGCGGGGAGGTCTCCACCGGGAAGTCCTTGACGAACGTCGGCGCCCACAGGTCGTCGCCGACGAGGTGCTCCCACAGCTCCTCGACTGCCTTGCCGTGGCTCAGCGCCTTCGGGTCGAGCTCGAGCCCGTTGCGGTCGAGGATCCTGACGAGCTGCGAGAGCGGCGTCTCGGGAGTCACCTCCTCGCCGAGGGCCTCGGACAGCGAGCCGTACATGGTGAGCACCGGCCACTGCCCGCCCAGGTCGTACTCGGTGCCGTCGGCGAGCGTGACCGTGGTCGAGCCCAGGACGTCGCGCGCCGCTGTCTGCACGAGCTCGCGGGTGAGGTCGGCCATCGCGTCGTAGTCCGCGTAGGCCTCGTAGAACTCGAGCATCGCGAACTCGGGGCTGTGCGAGGAGTCGGCCCCCTCGTTGCGGAAGTTCCGGTTGATCTCGAAGACCTTCTCCAGGCCACCGATCGCGGCCCGCTTGAGGAAGAGCTCCGGGGCGATGCGCAGGTACAGGTCCATCGCCATCGCGTTGGAGTGCGTCACGAACGGGCGGGCGGCCGCGCCACCGTGCAGCGTCTGCAGCATCGGCGTCTCGATCTCCACGTAGCCCCGGGCGTGGAACGTGTCGCGGAGGCTGCGCACCACGCCGGCGCGGGTCCGGACCATCTCTCGCGCCTGCGGCCGGACGATGAGGTCGACGTACCGCTGCCGAACGCGCGTCTCCTCGGCCATCTCCTTGTGCAGCACCGGCAGTGGGCGCAGCGCCTTGGCGGCCAGGCGCCACTCCTCGCCGAACACGGACAGCTCGCCGCGCTTGCTGCTGATGACCCGCCCGCGCGCGAAGACGAAGTCACCGAGGTCGACGTCGTGCTTCCAGCGGGTCAGCGCCTCCTCACCCACGCCGGCGAGGCTGAGCATCACCTGCAGGCGGGTGCCGTCGCCTTCCTGCAGCGTGGCGAAGCACAGCTTGCCGGTGTTGCGGATGAACACGACCCGGCCCGCGACCCCGACGACGTCGTCGGTCTCCTGACCGGCCTCGAGGTGACCGTAGGCGTCGCGGATCTCGCGCAGCGAGTGCGTCCGGGGCACCGAGACGGGGTAGGGGTCGGTCGCCGGCCCGCCTTCCAGGAGTCGTGCCCGCTTCTCCCGACGGACGCGCATCTGCTCGGGGACGTCGTCCGTGACGGCCTCGGCGGTGGCGGTCTGCTCGTCGGTCACGGCGGGCAAGGCTATCGGGGGCGGCTCGCCCCCTCGTGGCGTGGAGGCGGGCGGTGACGTACCGGCGACCGTCGCTGGGCGGATCTGCTCCAATCCCCGATTGGCGCGGGGTGGCCCTGCACCAATAGGTCCGTCACAGGGCCACCCCGTGCCAAATCGGGGTGGAGCCGCTCAGCTGAGGTCGAGCGCGACGTCCAGCACCGGTGCGGAGTGGGTCAGCGCGCCCACCGACAGGTAGTCGACGCCGGTCTCGGCGACCTCCCGGGCCCGCTCGAGCGTCAGCCCGCCGGTCGCCTCGAGCTCGACGCCCTCGCCGCCGACGGCGTGCACCACCTCGCGGAGCAGGTCCACGGCCATGTTGTCGCAGAGCAGGAAGCGGGCACCGGCCTCGACGGCCTCGCGGGCCTCGGCGACGGTGGTCACCTCGACCTGGATCTCCACGTCCGGGAAGGCCTCTCGCACTGCGGCGTATGCAGCCGACACCGACCCGGCGGCGACCTTGTGGTTGTCCTTGATCATGGCGACGTCGTACAGGCCCATCCGCTTGTTGGTGCCGCCGCCGCAGCGCACCGCGTACTTCTCGAGCGCGCGCAAGCCAGGCGTCGTCTTGCGGGTGTCGAGCACACGGGCACCAGTGCCGTCGAGGGCGTCGGCCCAGCGGCGGGTCGCGGTCGCCACGCCCGAGATGCGGCAGACGAGGTTGAGCAGCGTGCGCTCGGCGACGAGCAGCACCCGCACCGGGCCGGTCAGGACGGCGATCACGTCGCCGGCCGAGACCGCGTCCCCGTCGGCGACACGTAGCTCCACCGCCGGCGGCTCCAGTCCGAGGCGCCGCGCCGTCGCTCCGAGCACCACCGGCACCAGCGGCAGACCGGCGACGACGCCGTCGGCGCGCGCGACGAGCTGCGCGGGGCCGGCCTGGTCGGCGGGGACGGTGGCCTCCGTGGTGACGTCCCGGCCCGGGTCGCCGCCGAGGTCCTCGCTGAGCGCCCGCTCGACGACGTCGACCACCTCGCCCGGGTCGAGCCCGGCGCCGGTCAGCGCCTCGCGCGCCCCCGCCGCCCAGTCGAACCGGCCGTCGTCCTGCGGGGACTCACCCGCGCTGTGCCTGCCCACGGGCGGGCATCCAACCAGACGGTGAGCTCGCCGTCCGGACCGAGACCGGCGACCTGTCGCACCCGCCAGGCGTCGTCCGGCTCGGGGAAGTCCTCGCGGTAGTGCCCGCCGCGCGACTCCGTGCGCCGCGCCGCGACGTGCGTCAGCGCGGTCGCGACCTGGTGCAGGTTGGTGGTCTCCCACTCGGCGGTCGACGGCACGGCGAGGACGTCGGACCGCTCCTGGGCGTCCGTCGGCAGCCCGGCGAGCGCCTCGGCGGCCGCGGCCAGGCCGGCGGCGCTGCGGATCACCCCCGGCCCGGCGGTGGCCGCCCGCTGCACGGCCAGGCGCATCGGCGCGGCGACCAGCGCCGGCGCACCCGGCCGCTCGACCGGCTCGGTGAGCGGCAGCTCGCCGGCGTCCAGCCGTGCGACGACGTCGTCCGCGATCCGGTGCGCGAACACCAGCCCCTCGAGCAGGGAGTTGCTGGCCAGCCGGTTCGCGCCGTGCACGCCGGTGCACGCGGTCTCGCCGACGGCGTACAGCCCGTCGAGCGTCGACCGCCCGGACAGGTCGGTGAGCACACCGCCGGAGTGGTAGTGCTGGGCCGGCGCGACCGGCACGAGGTCCTCGGCGAGGTCGTACCCGTGGCCGGCGAGCGCCGCGACGATCGTCGGGAACCGCCGGCGCAGGAAGTCGCGGCCCAGGTGCCGCGCGTCGAGGAACACCGACTCCGCGCCGGTGGCCACCATCTGCCGCACGATCGCCTTGGCCACCACGTCTCGCGGGGCCAGCTCGGCCATCGGGTGGACGTCGGTCATGAAGCGGTGGCCGCGGGAGTCCACGAGCCAGGCGCCCTCGCCGCGGACCGCCTCGGACACCAGCGTCTGCTGGCCGCGGGCCCCGGCGCCGAGCCACAGCACGGTCGGGTGGAACTGCACGAACTCCAGGTCGGCGACGGCGGCGCCGGCGCGCAGGGCGGCGGCCGTCCCGTCGCCGGTGGCCTCCCGCGGGTTCGTCGTCGACAGGTACACCTGGCCGAGTCCGCCGGTGGCCAGGACCACGGCCCGCCCGAGCGCCGCGCCGACGCCGTCGCGCTCCCCCTCACCGATGACGTGCAGGCTCACGCCGCAGGCCCGCCCGGGCCGGCCGTCGGCGTCCGGGGCCGCCGTGAGGACGTCGAGCACCAGCGCGTGCTCGACCACCTCGATGCCCGGGTCGTGCCGCACCGCCTCCAGCGCGGCGACCAGGGCGCGGGAGATCTCCGCTCCGGTGGCGTCCCCGCCCGCGTGCGCGATGCGGTCGGCGCGGTGCCCGCCCTCGCGGGTCAGCGCGATGCCGCCCGCGGCGTCGGTGTCGAAGCGCGCGCCGAGGGCGACGAGGTCCCGCACGCGGGCCGGTCCCTCGGTCACCAGCACCCGGACCGCCTCCGGGTCGCACAGCCCGGCGCCCGCCGCAAGTGTGTCGGCCAGGTGCGCCTCGGGAGAGTCGGTGTCGGCGAGCGCCGCGGCGATGCCGCCCTGCGCCCACGTCGTCGAGCCCGACGACAGCACCGTCTTGGTGACGAGCAGGACGCGCCCGACCCGGCGGCGCAGTCGCAGCGCGGCGGTCAGCCCGGCGATCCCGGAACCGACCACGACCACGTCGGCGGACGTCGTCCACCCCGGCTCGGGCGCGGCCAGGCGCCGGGCCAACCGCGGCGGGCCCGTCATCCCCGCACGCTGGCGAACGGAACCCCCGACGGGCGCACGCCGTGCCCCTCGGGCACCTGGCCGGGGTCGTCCGAGCGCTCGACGACCCGGTTGCTCGCGTCGACGAACACCACGCGTGGGCTGTACGTGCGGGCCTCGGCGTCGTCGAGCATCCCGTACGCGATGAGGATGACGACGTCACCCGGGTGCACGAGGTGCGCGGCGGCGCCGTTCATGCACACCACGCCGCTGCCCCTCTCGCCGGGGATCACGTACGTGGTCAGCCGGGCACCGTTGGTGACGTCGACGACGTCCACCTGCTGGCCCGGCAGCAGGTCCGCGGCGTCGAGCAGGTCGGCGTCCACGGTGCACGAGCCGACGTAGTGCAGGTCGGCGGCGGTGACCGTCGCGCGGTGGATCTTGCCGAGCAGCATCGGGCGGAGCATCAGACCCCCACGGTGAGCAGCACGTTGTCGATCAAGCGGGTGGCCCCGACGCGGCCGGCGACCGCCAGCAGCGCGGGACCGTGGTACCACTCGGGCACGTCGTCCAGCGTCTCCGGATGCACCAACGCCAGGTAGTCCACGCGGCATCCCGGCTCGGCGACCAGCACGTCGCGGGCGGCCCGCCGGACGGCGCTCGCTCCCTCGGCCGCCGCCTTCTCCCCGGCGTGCAGGGCTCGGGACAGGACCAGCGCGACCTCGCGGTCGAACGGGGTCAGGTAGGTGTTTCGGCTGCTCATCGCCAGGCCGTCCGGCTCCCGGACGGTCCGGACGGCGACGACGTCCACGCCGAAGTCGAGGTCGCGCACCATCCGGCGGATGAGCAGCAGCTGCTGGGCGTCCTTCTGGCCGAAGTAGGCGGCGTCCGGCCGGGTCAGGTGCAGCAGCTTGGCCACGACGGTGAGCACCCCGTCGAAGTGCCCCGGCCGGGAGGCCCCCTCGAGGACGTCGCCGAGCCGGCCGGCGCTGATCCGCACGCCCGGGTCTCCCTCGGGGTAGACGACGTCCGGGCCGGGCGCGAAGACCAGGTCGACGCCTTCGCGGGTGCACAGGGCCAGGTCGGCGTCGAACGTGCGGGGGTACTTGGCGAGGTCCTCGTTCGGCCCGAACTGCAGCGGGTTGAGGAAGATCGTGACGATCACCGCCGCGGCCCGCTGCCGGGCCTCGCGCACGAGGGTCGCGTGGCCCTCGTGCAGCGCGCCCATGGTCATGACGACCGCGACCGGGCCGGGCATGCGGTCACGGGCGGCGGCGAGCTCCTCGCGGGTGCGCGCGACGACGGGGGTGTGATCGGTCCCGGGCACGAGCGCACAGGGTAGCGGCGAGCGCTCAGCCCGCCAGGACGTCGAGCAGGGCCTCCGCCGCCTCGGGCCGCAGCCGGCCGTGGGCCAGCGCCCGCTCGGCCGTGGCCCGGGCCAGCACCCGGTAGGTCTCCAGGACGTCGGCCGACCCCGTGCGGGCGCCGGCCGCGGCGATCGTGTCGCGGTGGGCGGCGACCGTGCCGGCGTCGCCGCGGGCCACCGGACCGGTCAGCGCGTCGTCCCCGCTGCGCAGGGCGTTGTCGAGGGCGGCCTGCAGCAGCGGCCCGAGCACCCGGTCGGTGCGCTCGACGCCGGCCTCGCGCAGCAGCTCGGCGGCCTGCGCGACGAGCGTGACCAGGTGGTTGGCCCCGTGGGCAAGCGCCGCGTGGTACAGCGGCCGGGCCTCCTCGGGGACCACGACCGGCTCGGCGCCCATCTCGACGACGAGGGCCTGGGCGACCGGCAGCACCGGCGCCGGCGCGGTCACGCCGAAGCAGCAGTCGGTCAGCCGGGGCAGGTCCATCGACGTCCCGGTGAAGGTCATGGCCGGGTGCAGGGCGAGCGGGATGGCGCCGAGGCGGCGGGCGGGCTCGAGCACGCCGACGCCGTAGCGGCCGCACGTGTGGACGACGAGCTGCCCGCCCTGCCAGGCGCCGGTGGCCGCGAGGCCCTCGACGAGACCGGGCAGGACGTCGTCCGGCACCGCCAGCAGCACGAGCTCGGAGCGCTCGACCACGTCCGGCACGTCCAGCACCGGGACCCCGGGTAGCAGGGTGTCGATGCGCTCGCGGCTCGCGTCGGAGACCCCGGACGCGCCGACGACGGCGTGCCCGGCGGCGCGCAGGGCGGCGGCCAGCACGGCACCGACGCGGCCGGCGCCCACCAC
>JBMOMI010000146.1:0-7697 GCA_049325235.1 Actinomycetota bacterium
CGGCGTCCTCGGCGGCCTGGGCGTCGGCGTCGTCGGCTAGGGCCGGTACCCGCTTGGCGAGGGAGTCGAGCGCGCCCGCGAGGGTGCGCCGGACGACGACCTGCCGGGCCCGCGAGTCCGCCGCCAGGCCGCTCAGCCAGCGCCGCAGCGGGGCGATCGCCTCCTCCGGCAGCAGGCCGTCGTCCATCGCGGTCTCGGGGACGGTGAACACCGGTGCCCCGGCGAGCCCGCCGTCGCGGAGCATCGCGGCGAGGTCGGCGCGCACCTCCTGCATCGCCTCGGGCGGCACCCGGTCGAGGACCACGGCGACGCTGGTGCCGCGGTCGACCGCGGTGCGCAGCAGGCCCCACGGGACGGCGTCGGCGTACCGGGCGGCGGTGGTGACGAAGAGCCACAGGTCCGCCGCGCCGAGGAGCTGGGCGGCCAGCTCGCGGTTGGACTCCACCACCGAGTCGATGTCCGGCGCGTCGAGCAGGGCGAGCCCGGCGGGCAACCGGGACGCCGCGACGATACGCATCGTGGTGATCCGGTCAGTGCCGTCGCGGTCCGGCTCGGAGTCGTCCCCGGTCAGCCGGGCCAGGGACGGCAGCACCCGCGCCGAGGTGAACCAGGCGGCGTCGTCCGGGTGGTGCACGAGCACCGGCGAGCGGGTGGTCGGCCGCAGTACGCCGGGCCGGCTCACCTGGTGGCCGAGCATCGAGTTGACGAGCGTGGACTTGCCGGCGCCGGTCGACCCGCCCACGACGGCCAGCAGCGGTGCGTCGATCTCCCGGAGCCGCGGCAGCAGGTAGTCGTCGAGCTGGTCGAGCAGTCGGGTCCGGTCGGTGCGCGCCCGCTCGGCGTCGGGCAGCTCCAGCGGCAGGTCGAGCGCGTCGACCTCGTCCCGCAGCCGCTCCAGGGCAGCGAGGAGCACGTCCCCGGCCCCCGCGCCGTCCCTGCTGGTCACGGGCTCATCCTCCCCGGGGGCCGTGATCATCACCAACTGGGCGCGCCGCTGCCGTCACCCAGCACCGTCGGGACGCGCGGGGCAGCGGCTACCGTTGGCCCGGCGGCCGTGCGGCTGCCGTCCCGCCCCCGTAGCTCAGTGGATAGAGCAGCGGACTTCTAATCCGACGGTCGGAGGTTCGAATCCTCTCGGGGGCACGCGTCGCGGCGTCAGGCTCGTCGGCAGTCCTCAGGGCGAGCGCACCGGCTTCGGCAGGAAGCGGGTCCGCGTGTGCCACAGCGTCTGCAGCATGCGCAGCTCGGTGTCGGCCGCGTCGTCCGGCGCGGTGCCGTGGCTCATCCGCTCGCGCAGGAAGGCCAGCTCGGTGGCGATCTCCTGGAAGTCGCGCATCGCGTCGCGGGCGTCGGGCCCCAGGGTGCGCAGCGCCCAGCCCCGGGCGGACGCGCGCTCCGGCAGGGAGGCGAGCATCCGTACCTCCCCAGCCGTCAGCCAGCCGCTGCGGGCGTAGACGTCGAGGTGCCGCGCCACCAGCCGCCCCTCGCGGCGGCGGGCCAGGACGGCGAGCGCCACGGCGGCCGCGAACAGCGGCATCTGCACGACGACGTAGAGGACGAGGAAGCCGCTCATCGACGCCACCGCGGCGAAGTTCCACAGCGCGTGCAGCAGGACCGCGACGACCCAGCCGGCGAGAGGCGCCCAGGCCCACGCGGCGGCCTGGTGCCGCCTGGCGGCGACGCCCACGCCGACGCCGATCGCCATCGTGAACAGCGGGTGGGCGAACGGGGAGAAGATCGCCCGGACGACGAACACGGCCGCGGCGCCGACGCCGCCGGCCTCGAGGAACGCCCGTCCGAGGTAGAGGATGTTCTCCACGAAGGCGAACCCGATGCCGACGAGGCCCGCGTAGACGATCCCGTCGACCACGCCGTCGAACTCCCGGCGCCGCGCGAGGAAGATCGCCACGACGGCGAGCCCCTTCGCGGTCTCCTCGACCACCGGGGCGACCAGTACCGCGGCCCAGTCCGGGTCGCCGCCGGTCGCGGCGATGGCCTCCATCGACGCGGTGTTGACGACGATCGACACCAGCGTGGCGACGGCCGCTCCCCAGCCGAACGCGAACAGCAGCAGCGCCGGCGGCTCGGCCTCGTACCTGTCCAGCCACAGGAACGCGGCGACCACCGGGATCACCGGCAGCACCGCGAGGACGAGGCCGACGGCCAGGCCGACCAGTCCGGTCGCCGTGCTGATCGCCAGCACCGTCAGCAGCCCGGAGGTCGAGAACAGGGCGATGACCGCCACGCGCACCGCCCAGCGAGCCAGGGCGGGGCGCCTCGGGACGACCGGACGCCCGGGAACCGGTGGCCGGTACGGCTCCTCGGACCCCGGTGGCAGCCCCGTCGACGACGTCATGGACGACGAGCCTAACCGCGTCCCACGATCACGCCCGGTCCGCTCGTACAGTGATGCTCGTGGGACGACACGCCGCTCCCGTTCAGCAGGTCGACCGCGCGTCCCGCGGTCAGGACGTCGCGGCCTGGGGAGCGTTCACGGTGCCCCTGAGCGTCGTCGTCCTCTTCCTCGTCGGCGCCGGCTGGAAGGTCATGGTCGCGGTCGCGGGACTCGGGGTCGTCGCGTTCTCGATCGTCTGGGCGGCGACCCGGATGATCGCTCCGGCGGACGCCGCCGCCGGCGAGGACAGCCCGCCTGCGTAGATTGGCGCCCGTGCCCCCCGCTTCGCCCAACGACCGCATCGTCTGGATCGACTGCGAGATGACGGGCCTCGACCTGCTGCACGACGCCCTCGTCGAGGTCGCCGTACTCGTCACCGACTCCGAGCTGACCGTGCTCGGCGAGGGCGTGGACGTCGTCATCCGGCCACCGGAGGCCGCGCTCGCCCAGATGCGGGACGTCGTCCGGGAGATGCACACCACGTCGGGACTGCTGGGCGAGCTCGAGGCCGGCGTGACGCTGGCCGAGGCGCAGGAGCGCGTCATGGCCTACGTGCGGCAGTGGGTCCCCGAGCCGGGCAAGGCACCGCTGGCGGGCAACTCGATCGCGACCGACCGTGCCTTCCTCGCCCGCGACATGCCGGCACTCGACGCGCACCTGCACTACCGGATGATCGACGTCTCGTCGATCAAGGAGCTGGCCCGCCGCTGGTATCCCCGTGCGTACTTCGCGGCGCCGGCCAAGGCGGGCGGTCACCGGGCGCTCGCCGACATCCTCGAGTCCATCGCCGAGCTGCGCTACTACCGGCAGGCGGTCTTCGTGCCGTGGCCCGGCCCCGACACCGACACCGCCAGGGCCATCGCCGAGAGGGTCGCCGGGACGGTTGCCCGCCCGGCGACCTGAGCACCGCGCCGCGCCCGGTATGCTCGTGTCGCTGCCCGCGGCTGCCGCGCCCGGGCCGTGGTGGGTGTAGCTCAGCTGGTAGAGCACCTGGTTGTGGTCCAGGATGTCGCGGGTTCAAGTCCCGTCACTCACCCCAGATGCAAGGCCCCGGACGGGGATCGGCGTGAGCGCGCAGCCCGGCACGTCGCGGGAGGGCAGCGATCTTGACCAGAGTTAGGTTAGCCTGTCCTTCGTGTTCGTCTGCCACTGCGCGGTGGTCACCGACCGCGACGTGATCGAGTCGGTCGCCAACGGCGCCAGCTGCCTGTCCGAGGTCGCTCGGGACACCGGGGCCGGACAGACCTGCGGCCGGTGCGTGCCCACGCTCCGGGAGCTCGTCTGCCAGCATTGCCCCGTCAGCACCCGGCGCACCTTGGAGGCAGTCGATGCAGCCCGTTAGCCCCCGCGTGGTGGAGCTCCTCAACGACGCCCTGACGTTCGAGCTCACCGTGACCAACACGTACTTCCTGCACGCGCGCATGCTCGACAACTGGGGGCTGAACAAGCTCGGCAAGGTCTTCTACGACCTGTCGATCGACGAGATGCGGGACGCCGACGACATCATCCAGCGCATCCTGCTCTTCGACGGCCACCCGAACGTGCAGCGGCTCGGCGCCATCACGGTCGGCGAGACGCCCGAGGAGATCCTGACGCTGGCCCTCGACAGCGAGAAGAAGGCCGTCGCGCAGTTCAACGCCTCCGCCCAGGAGTGCCACGACCTCGGCGACCACGGCACCGCCGCGGTGTTCGAGGAGATGGTCCGCGACGAGGAGCGCCACGTCGACTGGTTCGAGGCGCAGCTCGGCGCGATCGAGCACGTCGGTGCCCAGCAGTACCTGGCCCAGCAGGTACCGGCCGGCGAGTCGCCCTCCTGACCCCTCGGGGTCCGCGTCCGGGCGGCGCCCACCGGCTCGTCGTCCTCGCCGCCGTGGCCGCCGGTGGAGCCCTCGGCGGCCTGGCCCGCTGGGGGCTCACCGCGATCCTGCCGACGGGAGGGGCCGGCGTCCCGTGGGCGACGCTCGCCGCGAACGCCACCGGCAGCCTGCTGCTGGGCGCGCTGATGGTGGTGCTGGCGGACTCGCCCGCCCGGAGCAGCCTCGCCCGTCCCTTCCTCGGCGTCGGGCTGCTCGGCGGCTTCACGACCTTCTCCACCTACGCGGTCGAGGGCTGGGCGCTGCTGGACGACGACCGGCTGCTGCTCGCCGGCGGCTACCTCGCCGGCACGGTCGCCGTCTGCCTGGCGTGCACCTGGGCCGGGATGCTCGCTGCGCGGGCAGTCACCGGGCGGGCCCGCCGGTGACCACGGCACTGCTCGTCGCCCTCGGCGCGGCGGCCGGGGCGGGCGCGCGGTGGGCCGTCGACCAGGCCGTGCGGCGCCGGGTGGGCGGCGCCTTCCCCTGGGGCACCTTCGTCGTCAACGTGTCCGGCTCGCTGCTGCTCGGCGGCCTGCTCGCCGCGGCCACCCTCGGATCGGCGACCGTGGCGACGGTCGCTCTGGTCGGCACCGGCTTCGCCGGCGCGTTCACCACGTTCAGCACCTTCGCGTACGAGACGGTCCGGCTGCTCGAGGAGCGCGCGCACACCACGGCGCTCGTCAACGTCGCCGGCAGCCTCGCCGCCGGCACGGCGGCCGTGGTCACCGGCTGGCTGGTCGTCGGGACCCTGCTGGCCTGAGCGGGCACCGGCTGTGGACACCGGGAGCCGGGCGGTGACGGTGTGCGACTAGGCTCCAGGAACTCAAGGATCACCCGATTCGTACCGATGTCGAGATGATCCGGTCGGGGGTGGCCGGCTCGGGCCGCAGGAGGAGACAGCAATGAACGCTGAAGCGATGCCGCGTGACGAGACTCAGCCGGAGACGGCGCAGGCCGACGACACCGTGATGGAGCTGCTCTCCGAGCACGTCCCGCTGTCGCTGCTCATGGACCTCACCGCACCCGCCGGCCCGGACTCCGAGGCCATCCTCGACGAGGAGGGCGAGCCCGAGGAGGCCTGGTGGGAGCAGCCCTGACGGGCGATTTCACCGACGCGGACGGTCGTTGCTAGAGTTCCGTCCGCATCGCGCGCCATTAGCTCAATTGGCAGAGCAGCTGACTCTTAATCAGCGGGTTCGGGGTTCGAGTCCCTGATGGCGCACCAGCACGGCGGCACTCAGCCCAGCGTGGCCTCGATGTCGTCGAGGACGAGGTTGGCCGCGGTGACGCCGATCCCGAGCATCCAGACGTCGTCCGGCACCTCGTGGACGTTCCCTGCCTGGACGGCGCCGAGCCCCTTCCACAGCTCGCCGTTCGTCACGTCGGCCACCGCGGTCTCGGCCGGGTCGCCGTAAGTGGTCGTGAAGATCACGTCTCCGTCGGCGAGCGAGATCTGCTCCGGCGACACCTCGACGAACGTGTCCTCGACCTGCTGGGGCTCCGGCCGCCCGAACCCGGCGTCGGCCAGGACCGTGCCGATGAAGGACGCCTTGCCGTACAGCCGGATCTGCCCCGGCAGGAACCGGACGACGCTCACCGTCGTCGAGGCCGGGTCGCCACCGGTCACGGACTCCCCCACGGCGGCGGCGCGCTCCTCGTAGTCGGCGATGAGCTCGTCCGCCTTCTCCCGCAGGCCGAGCGCGTCGCCGGCCAGGCGCAGCGTCTCCTTCCACGTGTCCCCGACGTCGCCGGCGAAGACCGTCGGCGCGATCTGCGACAGCTGGTCGTAGAGGTCCTCGTGCCGCACGGTGTTGGACAGGATGAGGTCCGGCTGCAGGGCGGCGATGGCCTCGAGGTTCGGCTCCCCGATCGTGCCGACCGGCTCGGTCTCGGCCAGCTCGTCCTCCAGGTAGCTGACCAGGGACGTCGAGACGTCGGTGGTCACCGCACCGACCGGGATCACGCCGAGGGACACCACCGCGTCGAGTTCTCCGGTGTCCAGCACGACCACGTCCTCGACGTCCGCGGGCACCTCGGTCGTGCCCATGGCGTGCTCGACGGTGCGGGTCTGCGCCTCCCCGGCGGTCGCCTGGCCGGAGCCGTCGGAGCCGTCCTGCCCGCCGCAGGCGGCGAGGAAGAGCGCCACCACGGCGCACACAGCTGGGGTTCGCAGACGCATGGACAGCACCTCTCGTCAGAAGTTAGGGCAGCCTTACCTGCTTGGCCGCAGTGGACCGTAGCAAAGGAGGATAGGCTTGCCTTACCTGACGTCGAGCCCGAGGACACCGTGACCCCGACGCGCCCACCGGCGACCTCGCTGCCCGAGGCCCTCCCTCACCGGCCGCCGGTGACCCGCCGACGGCGCCGCCTCGCCGGGCTCGGGGTGCTCGCCGTCCTCGTCGTGCTCGGCGCTCTCGCCGGGCTCGCCGTCGGAGCCAAGCCGCTCGCCCCGGGCGCCGTGTGGACGGCGCTCGTCGCCCCCACCGGCACCGAGGCGGACGTCATCGTCCGGTCGTTGCGGCTCCCGCGAACCGTGCTGGCCCTCGTCGCCGGCGCGGCCCTCGGCATGGCCGGCACTCTCGTCCAGGGCCACACCCGCAACCCGCTCGCCGACCCCGGCCTGCTCGGCGTCAGCGCCGGCGCCGCCTTCGCCGTCGTCCTGGCCATCTACGCCCTCGGCGTGACCGAGCCGCTCGGGTACGTCTGGATCGCCTTCGCCGGCGCGCTGCTCGCCAGCGTCGTGGTCTTCGCGCTGGGGTCCGCCGGGCCGGGCGGCAGCACGCCGGTGACCCTGGCCCTGGCCGGTGCCGCGGTGACGGCCTTCCTCAGCTCGCTCACCAGCGCCGTCGTCCTGCTGGACGTCGAGACGCTCGACGCGTACCGGTTCTGGGCCGTGGGCTCGGTGGCCGGCCGAGGGCTCGACGTGCTGGTCCCGGTGATCCCGTTCCTCGTCGCCGGCGCGGTGCTCGCCCTGGCCAACGGGCCCGGGCTCAACACCCTGGCCCTCGGCGAGGACGTCGCCCGCTCCCTCGGCCAGCGGGTGGGCCTGACCCGGCTGGTCGGCGTCGCCGCGGTCACGCTGCTCACCGGCTCGGCGGTCGCGATGTGCGGCCCGATCGCCTTCCTGGGCCTCGTCGTCCCGCACGCCGTGCGCGCTCTCACCGGCCCCGACCACCGCTGGCTGCTGCCGACCAGCGCCCTCGCCGGGGCGGCCCTGCTCGTGGTCGCGGACGTCGTCGGGCGCGTCGTCGTGCGGCCCGGGGAGCTGCAGGTCGGCATCGTCCTGGCACTGGTCGGCGCGCCCTTCTTCGTCGCGCTGATCCGGCGCCGGAGGCTGGTGGCGCTGTGACCGGCCGTACCGCGGTGCTGCGCGCCGGCCCGGTGTCCGTCGCCGTGCGACCGCGCACGGCGCTCGTCGCGGTGGCGCTCGCCGTCCTCGGGGTGCT
>JBMOMI010000147.1:0-7637 GCA_049325235.1 Actinomycetota bacterium
GACCCGGCGGGGACCCGGGTGCGCGGCGAGGGCCGGCGCGGGACGTCCCAGTGCCCGCCGGCCTGCGTCAGGTACCCGAAGCCGGGCGCGAAGCCGCAGAACGCGACCGTCCACTCCGCGGCGGTGTGCCGGCGCACCACGTCCGGGACGTCGCAGCCGAGCGTCCGCGCGACGTCGTCCAGGTCGTCGCCGTCGTAGGTGACGGGGATCTCGACGAGGTCGCCGGCGCGGGCCGCGTCCGGGCGGGGGGTGACCCGACGGAGCGCCGCCTCGAGGTCGGCGAGCGTGGTCGCCGCCGGGTCGGCCACGACGAGCAGCGTGCGGGCGGCCGGCACGAGGTCCAGCACGCCGGGCGGCGGCTCGTCGCTGAGCGCGGCGTAGAGCGCCAGGACGGCGTCGAGCCCGTCGAGCTCGAGCAGCAGCGACGTCGTCCCGCTGGGCAGCACCCGCATCACGGCGCGAACGGCTCCACGGTGATGCCCGCGTCGGTGAGCGCCTCGCGCACGCGCCGGGCGATCTCGACCGCCCCGGCGGTGTCGCCGTGCACGCAGATGGAGTCCGGCCGCAGCGTCAGCGGGTTGCCGTCGACGTCCGTGACCGGCTCGCCGGTGGCCATGGCGACGCACCGGCGGGCGATCTCGTCCGCGTCGTGCAGCACCGCGCCGGGCTCGCGGCGCGACACGAGCGTGCCGTCCGGTGTGTAGGCACGGTCGGCGAACGCCTCGCGGATCACGCGCAGGCCGGCGTCCTCGGCCAGGCGCAGCCAGACCGAGCCGGGCAGCCCCATCACCGGCAGGGCAGGGTCGTAGTCCAGCACCGCCCGGACGACGGCGCGTGCCTGCTCGGCGTGGTGGACGATCGCGTTGTAGAGGGCACCGTGCGGCTTGACGTACCGGACCCGGGAGCCGGCGACGCGGGCGAAGGCGTCGAGCGCGCCGATCTGGTAGATCACCTCCTGGGTGAGCACGTCCGGCTCCATGTCGATGAACCGGCGCCCGAAGCCGGACAGGTCCCGGTAGCCGACCTGCGCCCCGATGGCGACGCCGGCCGCGACCGCCTGCTCGCACACGCGGCGCATGATCGCCGCGTCGCTCGCGTGGAACCCGCAGGCCACGTTCGCGCTCGTCACGATGCCGAGCAACGCCTCGTCGTCGCCGAGCGTCCACTCGCCGAAGCCCTCGCCGAGGTCGGAGTTCAGGTCCACCGGGGTCATGGGTGGGGTGCCTCCTGCGGTCACGCGAACAGCTCGATGACGGGTCGTACCGAGTTCACCGCGAGGTAGACGGTGAGCACCCAGGCGGCCCAGCCGACGACCAGCAGCCAGCGCGGGTACCGGTAGCCGCCGAGCAGGTCCGCGCGCCGGGTGGCCACCCACAGCAGCACGCCGATCCCGAACGGCAGCAGCAGCCCGTTGAACGCTCCGGCGAACACCAGCAGCGTGGTCGGTGCGGTGCCCACGACCAGGAACGCCAGGGTGCTCAGCGCGATGAACGCGCAGACGAGCAGGGTGCGCGTGCGGTCGCTCGTGCGCGTGCGGGACGTCAGGAACGACACCGTGGTGTACGAGGCGCCGATGACGCTGGTGATGGCCGCGGCCCACAGGACCACCCCGAACACCCGCAGGCCGACCTCGCCCGCGGCCTGCTGGAAGGCCGAGGCGGCCTGGCTCTGCTCGTCGAGCACGGCGCCGCCGGCGACGACGCCGAGGATCGCGAGGAACAGGACGACCCGCATCACGCCGGTGAGCAGGATGCCGGTGACCGAGCTGCGGGTGATGGCCTGCACCTGGCGGACGCCGGTGACGCCGGAGTCCAGGAGCCGGTGTGCGCCGGCGTAGACGATGTAGCCGCCGATCGTCCCGCCGATCAGGGTGGTGACGGCCAGGAAGCTGACCTGCTCGGGCATGACGACGTTGCGCAGCGCGCGGCCCACCGGGGGACCGGAGCTGATCGCCACGTAGGCGGTCAGGGTGATCATCACCAGTCCGAGCGCGACGACGAGGCGGTCCATGGTCACACCCGCCCGGCGGCTGAGGAAGATGCCGATCGCGACGGCGGCCGACACCGCACCGCCGATCCGCGGGTCCACGCCGAGCATCGCGTCGGTGCCGAGCCCGGCGCCGCTGACGTTGCCGACGTTGAACACGAAGCCGCCGGCGAGCAGCAGCGCCGCCATCGCGTAGCCCAGGCCGGGTAGCACGAGGTTGCCGAGCTCCTGGGCGCGCCGCCCCGAGACGCCGATGACCCGCCAGACGTTCATCTGCAGCGCGATGTCGACCAGGATCGAGACCGCGATGGCGAACGCGAAGGCCGCGCCGAGCTGCACGGTGAACGCGGTGGTCTGGGTGATGAACCCCGGGCCGATCGCGGACGTCGCCATGAGGAACATGGCGCCGATCAGCGTCGAGCGCGTGCCCGCACTCATCCGGGCCGGGGCGGCGGCGTGGGACTCGGTGGTCGGTGCGTGGGACATGGCTCTCCAGGTGCTCGGCTGCCGTGACGGTCCTCACATGCGGTGGGGGCGACTGTAGGGAGTTGTTCAACAATCCCGCAAGCCCCTGAGTCGACGAAGGCATGGCGGCTTCGGCCTCCGACAAGCAGAATGACCGTCGTGAGGCAGCCCGAAACCCCGTCCGCCTGGCTCGACACCGTCGCCGCCCAGGCGCGGGCGTTCGACCGCAGCAGCACCGCCGAGCGTGTCGCCGACGTGCTGCGCCGCCGGATCACCGAGGGCGACCTGCCGCCCGGCACCCGGCTGCCGGAGGAGCAGCTCGTCGTCGTCCTGCGGGTCTCCCGCAACACGCTCCGGGAGGCGTTCCGGCTGCTCACCCACGAGGGCCTGCTCGTGCACCAGCTGCACCGCGGAGTGTTCGTCCCGGAGCTGGACGCCGACGCGCTCGTCGACCTGTACCGGCTCCGGCGAGCAGTCGAGTGCGACGTCGTCCGCGGCCTGTCGCAGGCGTCGCCGAGCGGCCTCGACGAGCTCGAGGCCGACGTGCAGGAGGCGGAGGCGGCCGCCCGGCGCGGCGACTGGGCGGCGGTCGGCACCGCCAACATGGCCTTCCACCGCCACCTCGTGGCGCTGGCGGGAAGCCGCCGGATGGACCAGGTGACCGAACGGGTGCTCGCCGAGCTGCGCCTGGCCTTCCACGCCGCGGCCAGCCCGCAGCGGCTGCACGAGCCCTACGTGGCCCGCAACCGCCACCTGCTCGACCTGCTGCGGGCGGGGGAGTACGACCAGGCGGCGAAGGAGCTCGAGGCGTACCTGCACGACTCGCTGTCGGAGCTGCTGACGGCGGTCACGCCGGCGGAAGGTGTGTGAGCAGGGCGGGCTTGCTGACAGCCACACCCTGCAGCGCCGCGAACCGGCCGCCGGCGACCTCCCCTCCCAGCTCGGTGACGAGCCGGTGGTAGGCCGGCGTCGGCCTCTGGCCGGTGAGGCGGTGACCCAGCTCAGCGGCCAGGCAGGCTGCCGCCTGGCGTCGCAGGGGATCGGCCTGTCGCAGGCCGTACCGGCTGACCACCAGCATCGCGGTCGCCGCCTGCACGCGCTGTGCCACCTCCAGCATGAGGGCCTGGCGGTCGGCGAGCGCCGTGCCGTACCGGCGCAGTGCGGCATCCACGTCCAGGCCGCTGCGCCGCAGCAGCCGAAGGGCGCACTGGGTCTGGCCGTCGAGGTCCACCGGCACGGGGCGACGCGGTGCCGGCTCCAGGTGCCGGCGAGCGAGCCAGCCGGCGTAGGAGACCGCGGGCCTGGTGGCGCGCCAGACGCGTCCCGGGCTGCTGGACGCCGTGCGCAGCGCCTGGTTTAGCGGGGCCAGCACGTCCTCGGCGTGAGCGCGGGCGAGCGCCCGGAAGAAGCCGAGCGTGACGATCTCGTTCTCGCCCTCGTACACGGTCGGGGCGAGGAAGTCGAAGGCGTCGTCCGCGAACGCGTTGCCCGCCAGGAGGGCTCTGCCGCCGTGGGTCTTGAGGACCAGGTCGACAGCAGCCTCCTTGAGCATCTCGCTGCCGAACACCTTCGCGAGAACCCCCTCCAGCTCGCCGCGGTAGCCGTGGGCGAGCAGCTGGGCCGCCCACAGGGCCACCGCCTCGCAGCCCACGATCCGGGCGGCGAGCCGGCCGAGCCTCAGCCGGACCAGCTCGCGGCTGCCGATCGGCGCGCCGAACGACGTCCGGTGCTGCACCCACGGGACGAGGCTCGCAGTCGCTCTGGTGAGGAGCCCGCCACTGCCGGCGCAGACCGCGACCCGGCCGTAGTTGAGCGTGCCGTAGGCGATCGCGCGACCGTGCCCGGCCAGCAGGTTGCCGGCCGGCACCGGGAGCCGGTCGAACAGGAGCCCACGGTTGGGCACGTGACGGAAGGCACGCACCGGGTGCGGGACGGTCCGGAACCCGTCGTCCTCGACGTCCGGGAGCTCGACCATGAGGACGCGCAGGTCACCGTCCACGCGGCACAGGACAGTCGCCGTGTGTCCGGGGACGGCGTTGGTGATGAGCAGCTTCTCGCCGGTGAGCAGGAGCTCGTCCCCGACCCGGGTGGCCTCGGTGCGCATGGCACCGAGGTCCGAGGAGGTCTGCGGCTCGGTCATCGCGAACGCACCCAGCCGGTCGCCGCGGGCCAACGGCGGCAGCAGTCGTCGCCGCTGCGTCTCGTCGGCGAAGAGGTTCAGCGTGGTCACCGGTCCCAGGGCCGCCTGCAGCGAACCCAGCACGCCCACCCAGGGGTCGGCGGTCGCGACCTGAGTCAAGGACTGGGCGTAGGCCGGGAACGATGCGCCCGAGCCGCCGTAGGCGAGGGGCACGCGCAGTCCCCAGTACCCGATCCGGGCGAGCTCGGCGACCACCTCGCCGCTGACGAAGCCGTCCTCGCCGTACAGGTGGCCCTCGGTCGCGAAGCGCCGCACCGCCACGACTGAGGCGTCCATCACCGCCCGGGCGGCAGGACTCACCTCGGGCTCGGCGGAGTCGAACAGCTCGACCGGGACGTCGTCCTCCCACACCGCGCGGTGCACCGGGCTGGCCGCCTGGGTCCGCAGACTGTGGTCGTGGCTCACGTCTGGCATCGCGCACCCCCAGGCGCCATGACCCTTCGCGACGGGCAGCCCCATCCCGGCTCCCGCCGAGGGCCATCTCGAGTGTCCCTCCCGGCGGCGACCGCAAAGGCGGGCCGAAGGTCCGCGAGGCGCGCTGCACGTGCCCGGCAGGTGGCCTCGCTGCGCGAGGGAGGGCTCGATGCGATGGCGGAACCGGCTCAGCGAGCTGACGTCTGGCGATGATCCCCGGTTCCTCCTCGATACCGGCGTAGCGGCCCGGATGCGTTCGTCTGTCGTCGCTGAACGCCTGGAGCCGCGTCGTGCGGCGCGGAACGGTGCAGGTCCGTACCGGCCGGTGCGCGGCCGCGGGAGCGGCGGCACCGCCTGTTCCGGTGCCGGCCGATCCCGCGTCGGTAGTCGAGGCGCTGCGCGACAGACTGCCCGAGCGGGACGACCTGGTGCTGGTGCCGCACAGCAACGCCGGGCTCTACGTGCCGGGGCTGGTCAGCACCCGTCCCGTGCGAGGCGTGGTGTTCGTGGACGCGGTGCTGCCGCCGGCGAAGGGTGATGTGCCCGTGGCGCCGGAAGGTCTGCGGAAGCTGTTGCGTCACAGGGTGGACGCTGACGGACTGTTACCGCCGTGGACCAGCTGGTGGCCGGAGGAGGCGGTTGCCGAGTTGTTCCCGGACGCCGCGACGAGAAGGAGCATCGAGGCGGAGCAGCAGCGGGTGCCGTGCGGCTATCTCACCGCTCGGATTCAGCTGCCCGACGGGTGGGACCAGGTACCGGCGGCGTACGTGGCCTTCGGCGACACCCACGCGGAGGAACTGGCGGACGCGCGGCACCGCGGATGGCAGGTGCGCACGATGGCCGGTGGCCACTTGCACATGGTGCGCGACCCGGCTGCGGTGGCGGCGGAGATCATGGGGCTGTCTGCGGCGTTCTGAGCCATCGCAGCGAAGACGAGGAAGATCACGCCCCCGCGCTTCCGCACGTCAGGAGCCTGATCACCAACGTGTCCGAGGGGGGACTTGAACCCCCACCCCCTATACGGGGACTAGCACCTCAAGCTAGCGCGTCTGCCTATTCCGCCACCCGGACGTGGTGGCTCGCCGGCCTGCTCGGCCGTGAGCGGGGACAACCGTAACACGCTCCCCCGCACGGGATGCACGTGCCGCGCGGCGGGCTACCGTGACCGGGGTGACACGCCGTGACGCCGCCCAGGACGAGCTCTCCCCTACTGCCCAGGACGAGGTCGTCGACATCTGCCGCGACCTGCTGCGGATCGACACGTCCAACTACGGCGACGGCTCCGGGCCGGGGGAGCGCAAGGCCGCCGAGCACGTCATGGAGCTGCTCACGGAGGTCGGCCTCGAGCCGGAGCTGATCGAGAGCGAGCCCGGCCGCGCCAGCGTCGTCGTCCGGGTCGAGGGCGCCGACCCTGCTCGTGACGCCCTGCTGCTGCACGGCCACCTCGACGTCGTCCCCGCCCACGCCCCGGACTGGCAGGTCGACCCGTTCTCCGGCGAGGAACGGGACGGCTGCCTGTGGGGCCGCGGGGCCGTCGACATGAAGGGCATGGACGCCATGCTGCTGGCGGTCCTGCGGAACCTGGCCCGAGCGGGCCGGACGCCGCCGCGTGACCTGGTCTTCGCCTTCCTGGCCGACGAGGAGGCCGGCGGGCTCAAGGGCGCCCGGTACCTCGTCGAGACCCGCCCCGAGCTCTTCGACGGCGTCACCGAGGCGATCAGCGAGGTGGGCGGCTTCTCCATCGACGTCGCCGGGCAGCGCTGCTACCTGCTCCAGACCGCGGAGAAGGGGATCACCTGGCTGCGCCTCGTGGCGCACGGCCGCGCCGGTCACGGCTCCCAGGTCAACGACGACAACGCCGTCACCCGCCTGTGCCAGGCGGTCGCCCGGATCGGCGGGCACGACTGGCCACTCGAGATCACGCCCACCGTCCGCCAGTTCCTGGACGGCGTCAGCGAGATCACCGGCACCGAGCTCGACCCGACCGACACCCGACAGCTCGTCGAGGTCCTCGGCACCACGGCGCGGTGGGTGGGGGCGACCCTGCGGAACACCGCCAACCCGACGGTCCTGGACGCCGGGTACAAGCACAACGTCATCCCCGGCACCGCCAGCGCGCTGCTCGACTGCCGGTTCCTGCCCGGGCGGGACGACGAGCTGCTGGCCACCGTCGAGCGACTCGCCGGTGAGGGCGTGGACGTCGAGGTGGTGCACACCGACGTCGCCCTGGAGACCGACTTCTCCGGGCCGGTCGTGGACGCGATGGTCGACGCCCTGCTCGCCGAGGACCCGGGCGCGCGCGTGCTGCCCTACTGCCTCTCCGGGGGCACCGACAACAAGTCGTTCAGCCGCCTCGGGATCCGCGGCTTCGGCTTCGCCCCGCTGCGGCTGCCCGCCGGTCTGGACTTCGCCGGCATGTTCCACGGGGTGGACGAGAGGGTGCCCACCGACGCCCTGCGCTTCGGTACCCGCGTCCTTGACCGGCTGGTGACCACCTACTGACCGGACCGTAACGTCGCGCCGATCGTTCCGTTTCCCACCGTGACGGCCGTCTGGCCGCCGAGATCGGAAG
>JBMOMI010000148.1:0-7578 GCA_049325235.1 Actinomycetota bacterium
TCGTCCATCCGGCCCGGGCGCGACAGCCAGCACTGGAAGTGCGGGGACAGCGCCGGAGTGCGCAGGATGAGCTCCTCGATCTGCGTCGGGAAGAGGTTGACCCCGCGCAGGATGATCATGTCGTCGGTCCGGCCGGTGACCTTCTCCATCCGGCGCATCGTGCGCGCCGTCCCGGGCAGCAGTCGGGTCAGGTCCCGCGTCCGGTAGCGGACGACGGGGGTGGCCTCCTTGGTGAGCGTGGTGAAGACCAGCTCGCCCTGCTCGCCGTCCGGCAGCACCTCACCGGTGACCGGGTCGATGACCTCCGGGTAGAAGTGGTCCTCCCAGATCGTCAGGCCGTCCTTGGTCTCGACGCACTCGTTGGCCACCCCGGGGCCCATCACCTCGGACAGGCCGTAGATGTCGACGGCGTGCATGTCGAGGCGCTGCTCCATCTCGCGGCGCATGTCGTCGGTCCACGGCTCGGCGCCGAAGATGCCGACCTTCAGGGAGGTGGACGCCGGGTCGATCCCCTGGCGCTCCATCTCGTCGATGATCGCGAGCATGTACGACGGCGTCACCATGATGACGTCGGGGGCGAAGTCGCCGATGAGCATCACCTGGCGCTCGGTCATGCCGCCGGAGATCGGGATCACGGTGCAGCCGAGGGCCTCCGCCCCGTAGTGGGCACCGAGGCCGCCGGTGAACAGGCCGTAGCCGTAGGCGACGTGTACCCGGTCTCCGGGGCGGCCGCCGGACGCGCGGATCGATCGCGCCATCACGTGCGCCCAGGTCTGGATGTCCTTGGCGGTGTACCCGACCACGGTGGGACGCCCCGTCGTCCCGGAGGAGGCGTGCAGGCGGCTGACCCGCTCGCGCGGGACGGCGAACATCCCGAACGGGTAGTTGTCGCGCAGGTCCTGCTTGGAGGTGAACGGGAACTTCGCCAGGTCCTCGAGGGAGCGCAGGTCGTCGGGGTGCACCCCGGCGTTGTCGAACGCGGCGCGGTAGTGCGGGATGTTCTCGTAGCAGTGCCGCAGACTCCACTGCATCCGCTCCAGCTGCAGGGCGCGCAGCTCGTCGACGGAGGCGGTCTCGATCGGCTCGAGGTCGCCGGGCTTCGGGCTCAGGTCCAGCACGCTGTCTCCTTCGGGGCGGGTCAGGGCCGTTCGAGCAGGACGGAGATGCCCTGGCCGACGCCGATGCACATGGTGGCGAGCGCCCGGCGGGCGTCACGCTGCTCCAGCTCGATCGCTGCGGTGAGGGCGAGGCGGGCTCCGCTCATGCCGAGCGGGTGCCCGAGCGCGATGGCGCCGCCGTTCGGGTTGACGTGCTCGGCGTCGTCCGGCAGGCCGAGCAGGCGCAGGACGGCGAGCGCCTGCGCGGCGAACGCCTCGTTGAGCTCGACGACGTCGAGGTCGGCGATGGTCAGGCCGTGGCGGCCGAGCAGCTTCTGTGTCGCCGGCGCCGGTCCGATGCCCATCACCCGCGGCGGGACGCCGGCGGTCGCGGCGCCGGCGACCCGCGCCAGCGGCGTCAGCCCGTAGCGCTCGACCGCGGCGTCGGAGGCGACGAGCAACGCGGCCGCGCCGTCGTTGACGCCGCTGGAGTTGCCGGCGGTGACCGTGCCGCCCTCGCGGAAGGCGGGCTTCAGGCGAGCCAGCGCCTCGGCGGTCGTGGCGCGCGGGTGCTCGTCGACGTCCACGACCAGCGGGTCGCCCTTGCGCTGGGGCACCGGGACGCCGACGATCTCGCGGGCGAGCCGGCCGGCGGCCTGGGCCTTCGCCGTCCGCTCCTGGGAGCGCAGCGCGAACGCGTCCTGGTCCTCCCGGCAGATGCCGTGCTCGGCGGCGACGTTCTCGGCGGTCTCGCCCATCGAGTCGGTGCCGTACTGCTCCTCCATGAGCGGGTTGACGAACCGCCAGCCGATCGTGGTGTCGAAGACCTGCGGCGTCCGGGCGAACGGGGTCTCCGACTTGCCCATGACGAACGGCGCGCGGCTCATCGACTCCACGCCCCCGGCGACCACGAGGTCCGCCTCCCCGGCCCGGATCGCGCGGGCGGCGATCGCCAGGGCGTCGGCGCCGGAGCCGCACAGCCGGTTGACCGTCGTCCCGGTCACGGTCTCGGGCAGCCCGGCGAGCAGCAGGGCCATGCGGGCGACGTCCCGGTTGTCCTCGCCGGCCTGGTTGGCGCAACCGAGGACGACGTCGTCGGTCGCCTCCCAGTCGACGCCGGGGTGGCGGTCGGCCAGAGCGCGCAGCACGTGGGCGGCGAGGTCGTCCGGGCGGACGGTCGCGAGGGCGCCCGCGTACCGGCCGATCGGCGTGCGGACCCCGTCGACGAGGTAGGCCTCGGGCATGGGGCGTCGGTCCTCCGTGGTGGGCGAGGTGTCGTGCTTATCCGACCGAACGGTCGGTCCTATGCTGCCGAGAGTACGGGGCCGCGGACAACTCCCGAGGAGGCCGGCGTGGCGGAACGCCGTCGCTACGACACGTCGTCCCTGCTCGCCGTGGCCGTCCGCGTCTTCATCGAGCGCGGCTACGACGGCACGTCGATGGAGCACCTGTCCCGGGCGTGCGGTCTGTCCAAGTCGTCGCTGTACCACCACATCGACGGCAAGGAACAGCTGCTGCGGCTGGCGCTGGAGCGGGCGGTCGAGCCGCTGTTCGCGGTGCTCGGCGAGGACGGCGCGACCACCGGGCGGGCGATCGACCGGCTCGAGCACGTCGTCCGGCGCGAGGTGGAGGTGCTGGCCGAGCGGCTGCCGTACGTCACGCTCCTGCTGCGGGTGCACGGGAACACCGAGACCGAGCGGTGGGCGCTGGAGCGGCGGCGGGAGTTCGACAAGGTCGTCGCCGCGCTCGTCGCCGAGGCCGCCGCGGACGGCGACGTCCGGCCCGACCTCGACCCCGCGGTCGTCACCCGCCTGCTGTTCGGCATGGTCAACTCGCTCGTCGAGTGGTACCGGCCGGACCACCCCGGCGACGTGCTCGCGCCCGCCGACCTCGCGACGTCCCTCGTGCGCCTGGCGTTCGACGGGCTGCGCACCTGAGCGGTTGACGGTGGCGGAGTGCCCCGGGCATGCTGGAACCGACCGTTCGGTCGGTTTCCGTGACGCCAGGAGGACCCTTCGTGTACGGCAACGACTTCGGCGAACCGGGCGACCAGCGCCCCGTCGAGCAGGTGGACGACGCCCGGCAGGCGGAGTTCGACGCGCTGATCGCCGCCGACGAGCGGATCGAGCCCCGCGACTGGATGCCGGCCGGGTACCGCAAGACGCTGATCCGGCAGATCGCCCAGCACGCGCACTCCGAGATCATCGGCATGCAGCCCGAGGGCAACTGGATCACGCGGGCGCCGAGCCTGCGGCGCAAGGCGATCCTCATGGCGAAGGTCCAGGACGAGGCCGGGCACGGGCTCTACCTCTACAGCGCCGCCGAGACCCTCGGCGTCGACCGCGCCGAGCTGCTCGACCTGCTCCACGCCGGCAGGCAGAAGTACTCCTCGATCTTCAACTACCCGACGCTGACCTGGGCCGACATGGGCGCGATCGGCTGGCTCGTGGACGGCGCCGCGATCGTCAACCAGGTGCCGCTGTGCCGCTGCTCCTACGGCCCGTACGCGCGGGCGATGGTGCGGATCTGCAAGGAGGAGTCGTTCCACCAGCGACAGGGGTTCGAGATCCTCCACACGCTCAGCCACGGCACGCCCACCCAGAAGCAGATGGCGCAGGACGCCGTCGACCGGTGGTGGTGGCCCTCGTTGATGATGTTCGGCCCGCCGGACGACGCCTCGCCCAACAGCGCCCAGTCGATGGCGTGGGGCATCAAGCGGCACAGCAACGACGACCTGCGGCAGCGGTTCGTCGACATGACCGTGCCGCAGGCCCGCGTGCTCGGGCTGACGCTGCCCGACCCCGACCTGCACTACGACGAGGAGTCGGGCCACTGGCGGTTCGGGCCGATCGACTGGGACGAGTTCTACGCCGTCCTCAAGGGCAACGGGCCGTGCAACCGCCAGCGGATGGAGGTGCGCCGGGCCGCGCACGCCGAGGGCGCCTGGGTGCGCGAGGCGGCCGCCGCCTACGCGGCCAAGCAGCAGGCCCGCGCCCGGGAGGCCGTCGCGTGACCGGCTCCCCCACCGGCAAGGACTTCACCGCCGAGGGCGGGCACGGCGCCGTGCCGACCAGCGGCGTCCCGGCCGAGCAGTCCGGCCACGCGGCGGCCCGGCGCGACTGGCCGCTGTGGGAGGTGTTCGTGCGTCCCCGGCGCGGCCTGTCCCACGGCCACGTCGGCTCGCTGCACGCCCCGGACGCCCAGATGGCGCTGCGCAACGCCCGCGACCTGTACACCCGGCGCGGCGAGGGCGTGAGCATCTGGGTGGTGCCGGCCGCGCAGATCACCGCGAGCAGCCCGGACGAGAAGGACGCGTTCTTCGACCCGGCCGCCGACAAGGTGTACCGGCACCCGACGTTCTACGACATCCCCGACGAGGTGCAGCACCTGTGAGCGCCGCCCGGCCCACCCCGGCGACCGAGGCCCTGCCGGCGCTGGCCCGCTACGCCCTCGCGCTCGGCGACGACGCCCTCGTGCTGTCGCACCGCTGCGCCGAGTGGATCGCGCACGCCCCCGAGCTCGAGGAGGACGTCGCCCTCGCCAACATCGGGCTCGACCTGCTCGGCCAGGCGCGGATGCTGCTCACCTACGCCGGTGAGGTGGAGGGAGCCGGCCGCGACGAGGACGACCTCGCCTACCTGCGCGAGGAGCGGGACTTCCTCAACGCCCAGCTCTGCGAGCGCCCGAACGAGGACTTCGCCGTCACGATGGCGCGCCTGCTGCTGTTCTCCCTCTACGCGCGCGGCCTGTACGAGCGACTCAGCCGCAGCGCCGACGAGCGGCTCGCCGCGATCGCGGCCAAGTCGGTCAAGGAGGTCGCCTACCACGTCGACCACGCGACGTCCTGGGTCGTGCGGCTCGGCGACGGGACGCCGCAGAGCCACGACCGCATGCAGGCCGGCCTGGCGCGCGTGTGGCCGTACGTCGACGAGCTGTTCGACTCCTCGTGGATCGACCCCGCGCTGGTGGCCGACGGCGTCGCCGTGGACGTCGCGGACCTCCGTAAGGCCTGGGACGCCGAGCTCGACCGGGTGCTCGCCGAGGCGACGCTGGAGCGCCCGACGGCGACGTTCACCGCCACCGGTGGGCGGTACGGCGTGCACTCCGAGGCGATGGGGTACCTGCTCGCCGAGATGCAGCACCTGCACCGATCGCACCCGGGGGCGTCGTGGTGACCGCCGTCACCACCCGCGAGCAGCGGGCCCGCGAGATCGCCGCAGCGGTGCCGGACCCGGAGGTGCCCGTGCTGACGATCGGCGACCTCGGCGTGCTGCGCGACGTGTCGCTGGACGACGACGGGCGGGTGACCGTGACGATCACACCGACGTACTCCGGCTGCCCGGCGATGGACACCATCCGGGTCGACGTCGTCCGGGCCTTGCGAGACAACGGTTTCGAGCACGTCGACGTGCGCACCGTGCTGTCGCCGGCCTGGACCACCGACTGGATGAGCGAGGACGGACGCCGCAAGCTCGCCGAGTACGGCATCGCGCCGCCGGCGCCGCGCCGACCGACCGGTCCGGTCGCCGTCGCGCTGTCGGTACGCTGCCCGCGGTGCGGCTCCCCGGACACCCGCGAGCTGTCGCGGTTCGGCTCGACGGCGTGCAAGTCGTTGTGGCAGTGCCGTTCCTGCGCCGAGCCCTTCGACCACTTCAAGGCGATCTGAGATGAGCACCGACGTCGGGACCACGAGCACGCACGCCCAGGTGGCGGCGTCCCGCGGGCATGCCACGTTCCACCCGCTGCGCGTGGCGGACATCGAGCAGCTGACCGACGACGCGGTCGCGGTGACGTTCGACGTCCCCGAAGACCTGCGTGACGCCTTCAGCTTCTCGCCCGGGCAGCACCTCACGCTGCGGGCCACCCTGGACGGCGAGGAGGTGCGGCGCAGCTACTCCATCTGCTCCGCGCCCTCGGAGAACCGGCTGCGGGTCGCGGTGAAGCGCCTCGAGGGCGGGGTGTTCTCCGGCCACGTCAGCTCCGGCCTGGAGGTGGGCGACGTCCTGGACGTGATGACGCCGGCCGGACGCTTCGGCGTCCAGCTGGACCCGGCGAACGCCAAGCACTACGCGGCGATCGTCGCCGGCAGCGGCATCACGCCGATCATGTCGATCCTGCGGGCGGTGCTGGAGACCGAGCCGGGAAGCTGGTTCACGCTCGTCTACGGCAACCGGAACACCGGCTCGGTGATGTTCCTCGAGGAGCTCGCGGACCTCAAGGACCGCTACCCCGAGCGGCTGCACCTCGTGCACGTGCTGTCCCGCGAGCCGCAGGACGCCGAGCTGCTGCACGGCCGGATCGACGACGCCAAGCTGCGCGCGCTGCTCGACTCGCTCGTGCCGCCGGACGACGTCGACGAGTGGCTGCTGTGCGGTCCGTACGCGATGGTGCAGCAGGTGCACGCCACGCTGGTCGAGCGCGGAGTGCCCAAGCCCGACATCCACCTCGAGCTGTTCCACGTCGAGGGCGAGGCACCACGGATCACGCGGCGGGTGGGCGCGGACGGCGGCGACGGCGGCAGCGAGGTGACCATCCGGCTCGGTGGCCGGACGACGACGTTCACGATGCCGGAGGAGGGATCGATCCTCGACGCCACGCTCGCCGTCCGCAACGACGCGCCGTACGCCTGCAAGGGCGGAGTGTGCGGCACCTGCCGGTGCAAGATCGTCGAGGGCGAGGTCGAGATGGCCCGCAACTACGCGCTGGAGGACTCCGAGATCGCCGCGGGCTTCCGGCTCGCCTGCCAGTCCGTGCCGACGACGCCGAAGGTCGTGCTCGACTTCGACGCCTGACCGCGCGTGATCATGGAGTCCCGCCACCCTCGCGGCGCAGGGCTCCCAGCGCGAAGCGCCGGCCGAGGCCACCGGAGTACGCCAGCAGACCCCAGTACCGGGCGGCCTCCTCGAGCAGCGGCGCGGCCTCCAGCCCGCCGACGTCCACCGCGTCGAACCCGGCGCTGCTCGCCAGCTCGACGACGCGGTCGCGGGCCTCGGCGTCGTCCCCGGCGACCGGGAGGAGCGCCCGGTGCCGGTCGTCGAACACCGGGTCGGTCATGTTCTCGTAGCCGAGCACGTTGAACGCCTTGACCACGCGGCAGCGCGGCACCGTGGCGGCGACCAGGGCGGCCCCGGACGCGTGCCCGCCGGGCACGAGGCGACCGAACGGGTTCGTCGCGTCGACGATAACGGTGCCCTCCGGTGGCGCGAGCTCGGCGAGCGCTTCGGCAGCGGCGTCCACGGGGACGGCGAGAACCGTGACGTCCGCATCGTCCGCCGCACCGCGGACGGCACGCGTCGGGACGGGGAGACCACCCCGGCGCGTGGAGTCCCGCACGGCGAGGACGACGTCGTGCCCGGCCCGGCGAAGTCCCTCAGCCAGGGCGGATCCGACGCTGCCGGCACCGACGATCGCGACCTTCATGGCAGCCACCTCGGCGAGCCGCCCCGGGCCACGCTCGACGCTACGCCAACCGGGACGGGCT
>JBMOMI010000149.1:0-7563 GCA_049325235.1 Actinomycetota bacterium
TCGACCCCAGCATCGAGACCATCCACCGCCGCGGCATCGACGCGGTCGTCCGCGACATCCTCGCCCGAGGGGAGACGCTCTGATGGCCAAGCAGGCCGACGTCCGCCCGATCATCAAGCTGCGGTCCACCGCCGGCACCGGCTACACCTACGTGACGCGCAAGAACCGGCGCAACGACCCGGACCGCCTCGTCCTGCGCAAGTACGACCCGCGCCTGCGCCGGCACGTCGACTTCCGCGAGGAGCGCTGATGGCCAAGAAGAGCAAGATCGCACGCGAAGCCCAGCGACGGGCGGTCGTCGCCCGGTACGCCGAGCGGCGCGCCGAGCTCGAGCGACGCTCGGTGAACCCGCACCTGAGCGCCGAGGAGCGCGAGGCCGCGATGCGCGCGCTGCACGCCCTGCCACGGGACGCCAGTCCCACGCGGCTACGCAACCGGGACGTCGTCGACGGACGCCCCAGGGGCACCTTCCGCGCGTTCGGCCTGTCTCGCATCCGGCTGCGCGAGATGGCGCACGCCGGCGAGCTCCCCGGCATCACGAAGTCCAGCTGGTGACCATGAAGGAGAACCCATGAACCGCAACGAGATCGTCGACGCTGTCGCGGCGCGCGCGGACGTCCCACGAACGCACGCCGACGCCGTCCTGGCCGCCTTCGCCGACGTCGTCGGCGACGCTCTGGCCGCCGGCGAGAAGGTGCAGATCCCCGGCTTCCTCACAGCGGAGGCGGTCGAACGCGCCGCTCGCACGGGCCGCAACCCCCGCACCGGCGAGACGCTGCAGATCGCCGCTTCCACCGGTGTGAAGCTGTCGCCGGGGAGCCGGCTCAAGGCGGCGGTCGCGGGCTGACGCGGCTGCGCGGTCGACCGGGCCGGCTCACGTGGCCTGGTCGACCGCTCCTCCGTAGCGCCGGTCGCGGCGGGCGTACTGCTCCACGGCCTGCCACAAGTGCCGTCGGTCGACGTCCGGCCAGAGCGTGTCGAGGAACACGAGCTCAGCGTAGGCGGACTGCCACAGCAGGAAGTTCGACGTGCGCTGCTCACCGCTGGTGCGGATGAACAGATCGACGTCGGGCAGGTCCGGCTCGTCGAGATGACGCGCCACGGTGCGTTCGTCGACGCGCGTCGGGTCCAGGCGTCCGGCTGCGACCTCCATCGCGATAGCCCTTGCGGCGTCGGCGATCTCGGCCCGCCCGCCGTAGTTGACGCACATCGTCAGCGTGCACACCGTGTTGTGCCTCGTCAGCCGCTCGGCCTCCTCCAGCTCGGCGATGACGCTGCGCCACAGGCGCGGCCGGCGTCCGGCCCAGCGCACCCGGACGCCCCACGAGTGCATCTGGTCCCTCCGCCGGCGCAGCACGTCGCGGTTGAAGCCCATCAGGAACCGGACTTCCTCCGGCGATCGCTTCCAGTTCTCGGTGGAGAAGGCGTACGCCGAGACGTGCGTGACGCCGATCTCGATCGCTCCGGCGACGACGTCCAGCAGTGACGCCTCTCCCGCCTCGTGTCCCGCGGTACGGGGAAGCCCGCGAGCGTTGGCCCAGCGGCCGTTGCCGTCCATGACGACGGCGACGTGCCGCGGCACCAGCTCCGGCGGCAGCACCGGCGGTCGCGCGCCGCGGGGATGCCGCGGAGGCGCCTGCGGCTCGAGCGGCGCCGCACGGTCGGCCACCCTCCGGCGCCTCACACTCGCTCCACGAGCCGCAAGGACCGCACGCCGCGCTCGAGGTGCCACTGCAGGAACGCCGCCACGAGACCGCTGCCCTCCCGTCGCGAGCGCTGGTCACTCGCGTCGGCGACGCCCCACTCTCCGCTCAGGAGCGCGGCGAGCAGCTCGAGCGTCTCGCCCGCCGGGGCCGCCGCGCCGGGAGGTCGGCACTGCGGGCACACGGAACCGCCGGCCGCGACGGCGAACGCGCGGTGCGGCCCCGGCGCGCCGCACCTGGCGCAGTCGGTGAAGCTCGCGGCCCAACCCGCGACCGCCATCGACCGCAGCAGGAAGGCGTCGAGCACCAGGGACGGGTCGTGAGCCCCGCCGGCCAGTGCCCGCAGCGCGCCGACCAGGAGCAGGAACTGCTGCGTCGCGGGCTCCTTCTCCACGGCGGTGAGCCGCTCCGTGGTCTCCGCCATGGCGGTTGCGGCGGTCCAGCGGGGGTAGTCGGAGGCGATCGCACGCCCGTAGGGCGAGAGAGTCTCCACCTGCGTGACGATGTCCAGCGACCGCCCCGTCCACAGCTGGGCGTCCACGTGCATGAACGGCTCGAGCCGTGCGCCGAACCGGCTGGAGGTGCGCCGCACCCCCTTGGCCACCGCACGGACCCGGCCGTGGTGCCGGGTCAGCACGGTGACGATCCGGTCGGCCTCCCCCAGCTTCTGGGTGCGCAGCACGACTCCCTCGTCGCGGTAGAGGCTCACGCCTCCATCATCCCCGCCCGCGCACCGGATCAGGCAGCCACCACGCGGTCACGGCCGGACCGCTTCGCGTCGTACAGGGCGGCGTCCGCGGCGGCCAGGGCCTTCTCGGCGTCCGACGCCGACGCGACACCGATCGACGCCGTCACGACCAGGCCCTCGGCGATGAGGCCCCAGTCCGTCGTGCGGACGGCCTCGTGCAGGCGGTGCCCGATCTCGTCCGCCACCGCAGCGCCCTCGTCCCCGCGCACGAGGACGACGAACTCGTCGCCGCCGAACCGGATGACGTCGTCCTGCGGCCGGCAGTTCTGCCGCAGCAGCTCGGCGAACCGCTGCAGCACCTCGTCGCCGACGGCGTGCGAGAAGCGGTCGTTGACGTCCTTGAAGGAGTCGACGTCCAGGAACACCACGGACAGCAGGCCGTCCGCACGGCGCACGCTCTGTGCCATCATCCGGCGGTTCCCCAACCCGGTCAGCGGGTCGGCCAGGTTCTCCCGGCCGACGCGGCGGTGCTCCTCGGCCAGGTCCCGCAACCGGTTGCGGTCGGTGAGCGCGGCGAACCGCGCCTCTCGCTCGCTCCACATCCGCTGCATCGCCTCCCGGAACAGCCGCTTCCACAGCCCGACCGCCGGGTGACGGCCGTGCTCGAGCACGTCCACGTCGGCCAGCGCCGCCACCGCCGTGGCGGCCCAGACGTCCCGTCCCGTCCTCTCGGCGCCCGTGCCGGCCGCCCGAAGGTGCCTGCGCGCGGCCTCGACCTCGCCGCGAGCGGCGAGGTCCCGGCCCAGCACGAGGTGGAGGAGGATGCGTTCGAGCAGCGCGCTGCGCTGTCGCAGCGCCCAGTCGGCCCCCCGCACCCGGGCGGCGGCAAGGGCGGTCTCCCCCAGTGCCGACATAGCGAACGCGGCGATCACCTCGCCGCGCGCGGCCATGTCCTGCTCGCCGGCCTCACCGGCGAGCCGGCACAGGCTCAAGGCGGACTGGTAGCAGCGGACGAAGTGCGGTCGCGCCTCCTCGTGGTGGCCCAGCAGCTCCAGCACAGCCGCCCAGTGGGCGTGCATCACGGCCCGCTCCTGATGAAGCTGGACCAGCACGGACGGTTCCCGGAAGCCGGTCAGGCCGGTGAACAGCTCTTCGGACTGCTCGAAGAGGAACACCGAGCGCAGCGCGATGGCGACCGCCATGCTCGCCGACACGTGGTTGTACCGACCGGCCGGGTGCCGGGACACCAGCCAGTAGCCCTCGGCCAGCGCCTCGGTGGCGCGCTTGAGCTCGCCGACCCCCACGGACGACTCGGCGAGCAGCGCCAGGCCCTTCGCCCGCCACAGCGGCTCGGTCGTCGCGTCCAGGTCGGTGAGCAGGTCCATGGCCGCCGTGACCGCCTCGCGCCGCCGGCCCAGCTCGAGCAGCGTGATGCCTTCGATGTACCGCAGGTAGCGTGCGGTCTGGACGTCGCCGGCCGGCTCCACGACGAGCAGGGCCTCCCGGCACGCCCGCACTGCCCGCTCCCCGTACCCCTCGACGTAGGCGCGGTACGCCCACTCCGACAGCACGTCGAACGGCCCGAACTCCCCCACAGGCGCAAGGGCAGCCCCCGGTCGCGGCACGGCGAAGCTCCTCCTCGTCAGGTGCCGCGCGCCCCATTCCCCGTGCAGCGGTCACCGTCGGTGATGACGCGGCCTACTGTGCCACGTGCCGGGCACACATGGGTCACATTCGCGGACCGGTCACCCGCGCGCCGCACGGTTCACGGCCGAGACCACGGCCTTGAGCGACGCCGTCACGATGTTCGGGTCGATCCCCACGCCCCACAGCACCCGGTCCCCGACCGCGCACTCGACGTACGCGGCCGCGGTCGCGTCGCCACCGGCGCTCATCGCGTGCTCGTGGTAGTCCAGGACGCGGACGTCGACGTCGACCTGCGACAGCGCCGCGACGAACGCCGCGATCGGGCCGTTGCCGGACGCCGCCAGGGTGCGGTGCTCGCCGTCCACGCGCAGGTCCACCTCGAGGGAGTCCAGGCCGTCCACCTCGCTGGTCTGCCGCATGCCGCGCAGCGACAGACGGCCCCAGCCCCGTACGCCCTCGGGTGCGGGTAGGTACTCGTCGGCGAAGATCTGGTACATCTCGCCGGCCGACACCTCGCCGCCCTCGCTGTCCGTGCGCCGCTGGACGATCTGGCTGAACTCGATCTGCAGACGCCGCGGCAGGTCCAGGTGGTGCTCGGTCTTCATGAGGTAGGCGACGCCGCCCTTGCCCGACTGGCTGTTCACCCGGATGACCGCCTCGTAGGTGCGGCCGACGTCCCTCGGGTCGATCGGCAGGTACGGCACCGCCCAGACGAACCGGTCGACGGCTCTGCCCTCGGCGGCCTCGGCCTCGGCGCGCCGGGCCATCGCCGCGAAGCCCTTGTTGATCGCGTCCTGGTGCGAACCCGAGAACGCCGTGTACACCAGGTCGCCGCCGTACGGGTGCCGCTCGTGCACCGGCAGCTGGTTGCAGTACTCGACCGTGCGACGGATCTCGTCGATGTCGGAGAAGTCGATCTCGGGGTCGATGCCCTGGCTGAACAGGTTGAGGCCCAGCGTCACCAGGCAGACGTTGCCGGTCCGCTCGCCGTTGCCGAACAGGCACCCCTCGATGCGGTCGGCCCCCGCCAGGTAGCCCAGCTCGGCAGCCGCCACGGCGGTGCCGCGGTCGTTGTGCGGGTGCAGGCTCAGCACGACGTTCTCGCGGTGAGCCAGGTGCCGGTTCATCCACTCGATCGAGTCGGCGTAGACGTTCGGGGTGGCCATCTCGACGGTGGCCGGCAGGTTGACGATCACCGGCCGGTCCGGGGTCGGCTCGAAGACCTCGAGCACCTCGTTGCAGATCCGGGCGGCGAACTCCAGCTCGGTCCCCGTGTAGGACTCCGGGGAGTACTCGTAGAGCACCGTCGTCCCCGGCACGGTCTCCTCGAGCTTGCGGCACAGCCGCGCGCCCTGCAGCGCGATGTCGACGATGCCGTCGGGGTCCATGCCGAAGACGACGTCCCGCTGCAGCACCGAGGTCGAGTTGTACAGGTGCACGATCGCCTGCTTGGCGCCGCGGATCGCGTCGTAGGTCCGCTCGATGAGGTGGTCCCGCGACTGCGTCAGCACCTGGATGACGACGTCGTCCGGGATCAGGTCGTCCTCGATGAGCTGCCGGACGAAGTCGAAGTCGGTCTGGCTCGCCGCCGGGAAGCCGACCTCGATCTCCTTGTAGCCCATCCGGACGAGCAGCTCGAACATGCGCCGCTTGCGCTCCGGGCTCATCGGGTCGATGAGTGCCTGGTTGCCGTCGCGCAGGTCGACGGCGCACCAGCGGGGGGCCGTCTCGATGCGGCGCGACGGCCACGTGCGGTCCGGCAGGTCGACGTCGATCTGGGCGTGGAACGGACGGTACTTGTGCGTCGGCATGCCCGACGGCTGCTGGGGGTTGCGCTGGTGCGGTGTCACGGTCTCGGCCTTGTCACTCGAGGGAGGCGGCCGGGGACGTCACGGACTCCGCGACGAGGGAGCCGGCCTGGACTACAGGCCCTCGCCGCGGCAGCCAAGGAGCAGGCCGGTCCCGCGCACGGTCGACAGCGTACCCCCGGAGCCGCCGGCACCGTCCAGGCGACGTCCTCGCCGTCCCGCATCGCGAGACCGCCTCTCGCGTGATCATGCAGTCCCGCCACCGCGCGGGGGTGGCGGAACTGCATGATCACCGCAGGAGGGGTCAGAAGCCGAGCCGGGCCAGCTGCTTGGGGTCGCGCTGCCAGTCCTTGGCCACCTTGACCCGCAGGTCCAGGAACACCTTCGTGCCGAGCAGTCGCTCGATGTGCCGGCGGGCGCGGGTCCCGACCTCGCGCAGCCGGGCACCGCCCTTGCCGATGACGATGCCCTTCTGGCTCTCCCGCTCCACGTACAGCCACACGCGCACGTCGAGCATGTCGTCCCGGCCCTCGCGCGGCGCCATCTCCTCGACGACGACGGCCAGCGAGTGCGGCAGCTCGTCGCGCACCCCCTCGAGCGCCGCCTCGCGCACCAGCTCGGCCACCATCACGGCCTCCGGCTCGTCGGTCAGCTCGCCGGCCGGGTACAGCGGCGGGCCCTCCGGCAGGTGGCCGACGAGCACGTCGGTGAGCAGGTCCACCTGGGTGCCGGCCACCGCCGAGACAGGGACGACGTCGGCCCAGTCCCCCAGCTCGCTCACCGCGACCAGCTGCTCGGCCAGGCGGGCCCGGTCCACGGTGTCGGTCTTGGTCACGACCGCCACCACCGGCGTGCGCGGCACCTTCGCCAGCTGGGCGGCGATGAACCGGTCGCCCGGTCCGACGCGCTGGTCCGCCGGCACGCAGAGCCCGATCACGTCCACCTCGGACAGCGTCTCGATGACGAGGTCGTTGAGCCGCTGCCCGAGCAGCGTGCGCGGACGGTGCAGGCCGGGGGTGTCGACGAGCACCAGCTGCGCGTCGTCCCGGTGCACGATGCCGCGCACGGTGTGCCTCGTGGTCTGCGGCCGGCTGGAGGTGATCGCCACCTTCTGCCCGACGAGGGCGTTGGTGAGGGTGGACTTGCCGGCGTTGGGCCGGCCCACGAGGCAGGCGAACCCGGACCGGTGCCGTGGCTGCGAGGGCGCGCTCACGGCGCCGATCCTCTCACCCTCCGGGTGCGGCGGGCGGCGACGAGGGCGGTGCCTGCCAGCCCGGCGAGCACCAGCAGCACGCCGAGCCAGCCCACCGCCGTCGGGCGCTCGGCCAGGACGACGACGGCCAGCGCCGTGGCGACCACGGGCTCGGTCAGACCGAGCGTGCTGACCACCGGTGGCGCCAGCGACCGCAGGCCCCGGGCCAGCAGCAGGTAGCTGGCCACCGTCGGGCCGAGGGCGAGCCACCCGACGAGCGCCCAGCCCGCCGGCTCGGCGAGCCAGCCGACGTCCGAGACCCCCAGCGCGGGCGCCAGCAGCAGCGCGCTGACCACGAACGTCCCGGCGGTCACCGCCCACGGCCCGGTGGTGGCGGCCACCGCCCGGCTCGTCGCGACCGTGTAGACCGCGTAGCTGAACCCGGACACCAGGGCCAGCACCACGCCGGCCGGTTGCAGGCGGACGGGCGAGCCACCGGCCACGAGCAGCACGAGCCCGGCCACC
>JBMOMI010000150.1:0-7533 GCA_049325235.1 Actinomycetota bacterium
AGGCGGACGATGCGGATCGGGCAGGTGGCCGCCGCCAGCGGCGCCACCACCAAGACCCTGCGCTTCTACGAGGAGGCCGGCCTGCTCCCGCCGCCCAGGCGCACGGCCGCGGGATACCGCGACTACGCCCCCGACGTGCTGAACCGGCTCGACTTCATCCGCCGCGGTCGCGCCGCCGGGCTGACGCTTGCGCAGATCCGCGACGTGCTCGGCGTCCGGGACGCCGGCAACGCACCGTGCCGCCACGTGCACCACCTGCTCGAGGGCCGCCGCGACGAGCTCGACCGGCAGATCGCCGACCTGCAGGCGCTGCGCGACACGGTCAGCGAACTGCTGGCCCGGGCCGGGGACGCCGACCCGGCCGACTGCGATGCCGCCGCCGTCTGCCGCTTCGTCTGAGCTACCGGCGGGACGGTGCCCGCTTCGGTGGCTTGGGCGGCAGCTGGGAGACGTGGGCGAGCGCCCGCTCCACCCACGGCCTGGCGACGTCCGGGTCGTCGGCCCAGCCATCGGGCACGGACAGGTAGTGCCGCATCGGCCGGTCCTCCGGCCCGAACGGGTGGGCGCCGTCCACCTCGGCCAGGGCGTCGAGCTCGTCCTCGGGAAGCCGCACGCCCAGGGACGAGCCCAGCAGCCCGGCGAACATGTTCCCGTGCACGAAGGCGGCGAGGTTGCCGAACATCGGCTTCACCTCCACCTCGGGACCGAGGGAGACCAGGGCGCGGAAGCGCTCCTTGGCCTCCTCGCTGGCCTTGGGCATCTGCATCTCGGGCTCCCGTCGGGTCGTCAGGAGTCGTCAGGAGAACGGCGACCGTGGCCGCTCCTGCAGCTCGCCGTCCACGTAGAGGTCGACCCTCTCGTTGTAGAAGCACGCCATCCCGCCCACCTTCTGGCTCTCCGGCAGCGGCGTCCGGTAGGTCCACACGAGGTCGTCGTGCACGCTCACGCCGGTGTCGACCGACCAGTACTCGGCGGTCCCCTTGTACGGGCAGTGCGTTCGGGTGGCCGAGGGCCGCAGCAGGTCCATCCGGACGTCGGTCAGCGGCAGGTAGTAGCGCGGCGGCAGACCGGTCTCGAAGAGGATCGTCGGCCGGCGGGACTCGGCGACGGGAACGCCGTCCACGACGACGCGCACGTGCCGGGAGGAGTGCAGCGTGTCGACCCGCGTGTACGGGCTGCGGGGGTGGGTGTAGACCGGTTCGTCCTCCTCGAACCAGGCGTCCATCGCGGCCCAGTCCAGGCGGACGAGGTCGCGCAGCGCCTCGACCGGCGAGGTGACGTACCGCGTGGCGGCGGCCGCCGCGGTCGCCCTCCCCGCGACCACGTCGTAGACGGTGCCCTCCCCCCGGGTGGACGACGCCCGCGTCGCCCCGGTCTCGACGAGCTCGGCCCGCACGTCGGCGACCGGGAGGTAGTACGTCGGGTAGTAGGGACGCTCCCACACCAGTGCGGGCGACGTGGTGTCGGCGACCAGGTGACCGCCGAGGTAGGTGCGCACCCGCTTGGCGGAGCGCTCGATGCGGACCGGTTCGCCGTCCATGCCGGTGCAACGCCCCGGCACCGGTCCGGCATCCCCCGGACGGCACCCGGGCGACGAGGCCCGCCGGTCCGCTGCGCCCGAACAGTGACGACCTGCCCGTATCCTTCTTCCCGGTCGGGCCCACCGGGGGTCCTCCGGCATGCGGGGAGGCGGGGTCATGGCCACCACGGTCGTGCGTCCGGACGCGCCCGACACCCGGCCGGGCTTGCGGGCGGAGGGGGTGCAGCGTCGTCCCCGCCGCGAGCAGCTCGGGGCGTTCGCCTACCTCGTGCCCGCGCTTGTCGTCTTCGCGCTGTTCCTCTTCTTCCCGCTGGGCCGGTCGGTGTTCCTGTCCTTCCAGGGCAGCGACATCTTCGGCCGCCCCGCGGGGTTCGTCGGGCTGGACCACTTCGCCCGCTTGGTCACCGACCCCGGGTTCCGTCAGGTGCTCGGCGTCACCGCGGGGTTCACGGCCCTGACCGTGGTGCCGAGCATCGCGCTCGCGCTGCTGCTGGCGCTGCTGCTCAACCAGCGGATCCGCGCGGTGCGGTTCTTCCGCACGGGCTTCGCGCTGCCGTTCGCGTTCTCCGTGGCCACCGCGTCGGTGGTCTTCGCCGTCCTCTACAACCCGGCCGTCGGCGTCCTCAACGGCCTGCTCGTGCGGGTCGGCGGTGACCGGGTCGGCTGGCTGACCGACCCGTCCGTCGCGCTGCTGTCCGTCTCGCTGGCGACCGTGTGGATGCAGCTGGGCTACAACCTGCTGGTGCTCTCGGCCGGCCTGGGCGCCGTCCCGGACGACGTCGTCGAGGCGGCCCGGCTGGACGGCGCGCACGGGCTGCGCCTGCAGCGGTCGATCATCATCCCGCTGATCACCCCGCAGCTGTTCTTCCTCGTCGTCACCGGCACGATCCACGCGCTGCAGAGCTTCGGGCAGATCCACATCCTCACCCGCGGCGGCCCGAGCTCGTCGACGACCACGCTCGTCTACTCGATCTACGACCAGGCGTTCGCCAACAACAACTCCAACTTCGGGTACGCCTCGGCACAGGCGATCGTGCTGCTGCTCGTCGTCCTCGCGGTCACCGCGGTGCAGTTCGGCGTGCTCGAGCGGAAGGTGTTCTACCGGTGACCGGCACGTCGCGCGCCGCCCGCCTCGGCACCTACCTCCTCCTGGGAGGGCTCTTCGTCGTCCTGCTGTTCCCGGTGTACTACGCCGTCGTGGGGAGCCTGATGGGCCCGCGGGACATCAACAGCTTCCCGCCCGCGCTCGTCCCCACCGACGGGCTGCACCCGGAGAACTACGGCCGGGCGCTCGATCTCATCCCGTTGGCGCGCCAGTACGGCAACAGCGTCGTCGTGGCTCTGCTCGTCACCGCGGGCCAGGTCGTCACCAGCGTGCTCGCGGCCTACGCGTTCGTGTTCCTGCCCCTGCGGGCGCGCACCTTCTGGTTCGCGTTGTTCCTGTCGACGATGATGGTCCCCTGGGAGGCGACGATCATCCCGAACTTCCTGTTCATGAGCCGGTTCGGGCTGATCGACACGTTCGCGGCGCTCGCCTTGCCCTTCCTCGCCACCGGCTTCGGCGCGTTCCTGCTGCGCCAGGCGTTCCTCGCCTTCCCGCTCGAGCTGCGGGACGCCGCCCGGGTGGACGGGGCCGGGCACCTGCGGTTCCTGTGGTCGGTGCTCGTGCCGCTGTCCCGCCCGACCCTGGCGGCGCTCGGCATCTACGCGTTCCTGTCCGCCTGGAACATGTACTTCTGGCCGCTGCTGGTCACCCGGACCCCGGAGCGCCAGACCATCCAGATCGGCATCACCCAGCTGCAGAGCGTCGACGCCAACGACCCGGGGATGGTCCTCGCCGGCGTCGTGCTCGCGCTGCTGCCCACGCTCCTGCTCGTGCTGTTCGGGCAGCGGTTCATCGTCCGCGGGCTCACCGCGGGCGCGGTCAAGTAGCGAGAGAAGGACGGCATCGTGAGGTCGACGAACAGACTGGGTGTGGCCGCGGTGGGCGTGTCGCTGGCCCTGGTGCTCGCCGCCTGCTCCGGCGGGAGCACGGGCGCCGGCGCGGAGGCGCCGGGCAGCGGGGCGCTGGAGGACGCCGAGGGCGTCACCACGGTGTCGTTCTGGCACTCGATGGACGGCGCGAACGGTGAGGCGCTGACCGCCCTGATCGAGAAGTTCAACGCCGCGAACGAGGGCACGATCGAGGTCGAGGGCGTCTTCCAGGGCAACTACGACGACACCATCACCAAGTACAAGGCGTCCGTGCAGTCCGGGGACACGCCCACGCTCGTGCAGATCTACGACATCGGCACCCAGTTCATGATCGACTCCGGCCAGATCGTGCCGATGCAGGAGTTCATCGACCGCGACGACTACGACGTCTCCGACCTGCAGCCCAACATCGCCGGCTACTACAGCGTCGGGGACCGGCTGTGGTCGATGCCGTTCAACACCTCGATGCCGGTGCTCTACTACAACAAGACGCTGTTCGAGCAGGCCGGCCTGGACCCCGAGGACCCCCCGGCGACGCTGGACGAGGTGCGGGCCGCGGCCGAGGCGCTCTCGGCCAGCAACGGCGGGCCGGCGCAGTTCGGATTCGGCGCCGCGATCTACGGCTGGCTGCTCGAGCAGTTCATCGCCTCGAACGGCGACCTTTACTGCGACAACGGCAACGGCCGCGAGGGCAGGGCGGAGGCCGTGCTGTTCGACGAGCCCGGGGCGGTCGAGGTCGTCAGCTGGTGGCAGCAGATGGTCGCCGACGGCCTGGCCGCCAACACCGGCCGCGACACCAAGGCCGCGCAGAACGCGTTCAAGGCCGGTGAGGTCGCGATGGTGCTCGAGTCCACCGGCCAGGTGACGGGCTTCACCCAGGCCGCCGAGGGCGCCTTCGAGCTCGGTGTCGGCTACTACCCGAAGCTCGAGCAGAACGACAGCGGGCCGATCATCGGCGGCGCCTCGCTGTGGATCAGCGGCGAGGGGCACGACCCGGCCGAGCAGGAGGCCGCCTGGCGGTTCGTGCAGTTCCTCGCCGAGCCGGAGAGCCAGGCCTCCTGGCACACCGGCACCGGGTACTTCCCGATCAGCAAGGGAGCGCTCGAGCTGCCCGAGGACGTGCAGTGGCGCGAGCAGTACCCGCAGTTCGACGTCGCCGTCCAGCAGCTCCAGGACACCGAGCTGACCACCGCCACCCAGGGCTGCCTGCTCGGGGTCATGCCGCAGGCCCGCAAGGCCGCCGAGGACGGGCTGGAGAAGGCGATCCTCGGCGCCGACCCGCAGCAGGCGATGAGCGAGGCGGCGGACGGCCTGCTCGAGCAGATCGAGAGCTACAACGCGTCCACCAGCTGACCGGGTCGTGAACGTCGTCCACATCTGACGGCCGCCCCGTGACGCCGGGTGCCTTCCTGGGCTAGGCTCGGCACAGTTGCAGTGCTCGCACGTCTTGTTTTCCTTCACCAGGAGCGGACGACGAAACACCGTGACGCGCGGGTCCGGAGGTCGGGCTCGTCGGAACACTCCGAAGGGAAGCAGTACGTGACCACAGGTACCGTCAAGTGGTTCAACGCCGACAAGGGCTACGGGTTCATCACCCCGGACGACGGCGGAGCCGACGTCTTCGCCCACTTCTCCGCCATCCAGATGAGCGGCTACCGCGCTCTGGAGGAGGGCCAGAAGGTCGAGTTCGAGATCACCCAGGGCCAGAAGGGCCCGCAGGCCTCGGACATCCGTCCGCTCTGACGCCCAGAGCTCTGCAGGCGCCCCGGCTCGTCGAGCCGGGGCGCCTGTGCGTTGCGGGCCCTTCCCGGCGCAGCCAGGATCGGCGGCCATGAACGAGCCCTGGTGGAAGTCCGCCGTCGTCTACCAGATCTACCCCCGCAGCTTCGCGGACGGCGACGGGGACGGCATCGGCGACCTCGCGGGCGTCGAGCGACGGCTCGACTACCTCGCCGCCCTCGGCGTCGACGTCCTGTGGCTCTCGCCGGTCTACCCCTCGCCGCAGGACGACAACGGCTACGACATCAGCGACTACCAGGCGATCGACCCGGTCTTCGGCACCCTCGAGCAGTTCGACGAGCTGCTCGCGCAGGTGCACGACCGCGGCATGCGGCTGATCATGGACCTGGTCGTCAACCACACGTCCGACGAGCACCCGTGGTTCGTGCAGTCGCGGTCGTCACCGGACGACCCGAAGCGGGACTGGTACTGGTGGCGCCCGCCGCGGCCCGGCATGGACGCCGGCGCACCCGGGGCCGAGCCGACCAACTGGCGCTCGTTCTTCTCCGGACCCGCCTGGGAGCTCGACCCGGCCACGGGTGAGTACTACCTGCACCTGTTCTCCCGCAAGCAGCCGGACCTGAACTGGGAGAACCCCGAGGTGCGCCAGGCCGTCTACGCGATGATGCGCTGGTGGCTCGACCGCGGCGTCGACGGGTTCAGGATGGACGTCATCAACCTGATCTCCAAGGACCCCCGGCTGCCGGACGGCCACCTCACCGGCCCCGGCATGCTCGGTGACGGGTCGCCGTACTACGTCTGCGGTCCACGCATCCACGAGTTCCTCGCCGAGATGCACCGCGAGGTGTTCGCCGGCCGCGACGGCCGCCTGCTGACCGTCGGCGAGATGCCCGGCGTGACGGTCGACGAGGCGGTGCTGTTCACCGACCCCGCCCGCGGCGAGGTCGACATGGTCTTCCAGTTCGAGCACGTCCAGGTCGACCAGGGTGAGTCGAAGTGGGACGTGCACCCGCTGCGGCTCCGGGACCTCAAGGCGTCGCTGGGCCGCTGGCAGGTCGGCCTCGCCGACCGGGGCTGGAACAGCCTCTACTGGAACAACCACGACCAGCCGCGCGTGGTCTCCCGCTTCGGGGACGACGGCCGGTACCGCGTCGAGTCCGCGAAGCTGCTCGGCACCGTGCTGCACCTGCACCGCGGGACGCCGTACGTCTACCAGGGCGAGGAGCTCGGGATGACGAACACGTCGTTCACGAGCCTCGACGACTTCCGCGACATCGAGTCGCTCAACCACTACGCCCACGAGGTCGCGAACGGGGTCTCGCCGGACGTCGTCCTCGCGGGCCTGCGGGCGATGAGCCGCGACAACGCCCGCACCCCGATGCAGTGGGACGCCACCGAGCACGCCGGCTTCACCACCGGCACTCCGTGGATCGCCGTCAACCCGAACCACGTCGAGATCAACGCGGAATCGGCTGTGGCAGACCAAGATTCGGTGTTCCACCACTACCGACGGTTGATCGAGCTGCGGCACACCGAGCCGGTCGTGGTGCACGGCGACTTCCACATGCTGCTCGCCGACCACGACACCGTCTACGCGTTCACCCGCCGGCTGGACGACGTGGCGCTGCTCGTCGTGGCCAACTTCTCCGGCGAGGACGTCGACGCCCCCGTGCCGGACGCCGCGGGCTGGGCGGCGTCCGAGCTGGTGCTGGGCAACTACCCGGACGTCGCCGGCGACCTGCGGCTGCGGCCGTGGGAGGCGCGGGTGTACCGGCGGCGGGGCCTCAGACCCGGATCCGCAGGTAGGTCGGGCGACACGCGGGTGAGTTAGCAACAGGTGCCTTGCCGTGTGGGCAGGATCGCGGTTGTCGAGACCAGAAGCCAGCCCGCACGGAAGGCACCTGTTGGGTGAACAGACTACGAGGTCGTCGTGGCCGTCGGCAGCGCGTGGAGATCGGCACGCCGGATCCGTCGTTGACGTCGGCGGCGGGATTGGTCGCGGTCAGCGAGCTGGTCGACCGTCTGGATGTGGTCGCGGAGCTGGACCGGGCAATCGGGCCGATCAAGCAGCGTGCCCGGGGACTGAGCGCCGGGCAGTTCCTAGTGGCGTTGGCGTCCTGCCAGATGACCGGCGGGGACTTCCTGGTCGCCTTAGAACGTGTTGGGAAACCGCGCGGCGCGCCTGCGTGACTGCTGGGACTGATGTGACCAGCGTGGTGGCATGGCGTCTCCTTCCCCACGCCCCTATCCCTCCGACCTGACCGATCAGCAGTGGGCGT
>JBMOMI010000151.1:0-7494 GCA_049325235.1 Actinomycetota bacterium
GCTCGCCGCGGTCGCGCTCGCGGTCTCCAGCCGCGCGTCCGGCTCCCCCACGGCCCGCAAGCGCGCCGTGGCGCGGGCGATGAAGGAGGTGAGCGAGTACCTCGGCAACACCCCCGCGGTCGCCCGCGCCTCGTACGTGGACCCCCGGCTCATCGATCTCTTCGAGGACGGCGTGACGATCGAGCCTGCGCTGCGCCGGCTCGGCGAGGGAGCCTCCTTCGGCGAGCCGGCGACGCACGGGGCGATCGAGCGGGCCGTGCTCACGCTGCTGCGGTCGTGACCTCCGGCGCGCCGGCGTGCCGGCTTCAGCAGACCGAGTCGGTCGGCTTGGGGTTGGCCAACCCGAACCACGGCCGCAGCCGCAGGCCGACGACGGTGCCGGCGACGGCGAGCAGGCCCCACAGCCAGCCGTGCAGGCTGAACGAGGCGATGCCACCGAAGTACGCGCCGATGTTGCAGCCGTAGGCGATGCGGGCGCCGATGCCCATGAGGACGCCGCCGAGCACGGCTCCGGCGGCCAGCCGACCCGGGATCCGGCGGTGCAGCACGAAGGTGCCGGCCGCCGCAGAGGCCACCAGGGCGCCGAGGATGATGCCGACGTTCATCACGGACGTCGCGTCCGACAGCACGGGCGCCTCCAGGGAGGCCGCCCGGCCCGGGTCGGACCAGTACCGCCAACCGGTCACGTCGACACCCAGCGCGAGAGCGATCTTCGAGCCCCACAGGGCGAAGGCCGACGTGACACCCCACGGGCTGCCCTTGACGAGCAGCGTGACGGCGTTGAGCACCGCCAGCAGCAGGGCACCGACGGCCAGCGGCCACGAGCCCCGGACCACGCGCGCCCAGCCCCGGGCCGTCGGCGGGCGCCCGGCCGGCGGTGCGCCCCGGCGCCGCTCCCAGGCGCGGCTGGCGACCACGACCAGGCCCATGACGAGCAGGGAGACGGCCAGTGCGCCGGGGTAGCCCAGGCGGCTCGCGGCCAGGTCGACACCGGGCAGGGCGGGGAGGTCCTGGGTGAACAGCCCCCACACGGCCGCCCCCACGACGGACCCGGCGACGAAGCCGGCCAGCGTCAGGAGGATGGACGTCTGGCCGCTGCCGACCGCGAAGAGCGTGCCGGACGCGCAGGCGCCCCCGACCTGCATGCCCACACCGAAGAGGAAGGCCCCGACCACGACGCCGGCACCCAGCGGCGCCACCGACGGCGCCGGCGTGGTGCCGAAGAGCCCGGCGCCGGTGGCCAGCAGCGGCGCGAACAGGACGGCGGCCGCGCCCAGCATCAGCATGTGGGCCCGCAGCGCGCTGCCCTGACCCACCGCGACGAGCTGCCGCCAGGCGGAGGTGAAGCCGAACCGCGAGTGGAACAGCACGAGGCCAAGACCCAGGCCGAGGACGAACAGCACGAGCAGCTGGCTCCCGTGCTGGGCGCCGATGAGCGCCGCCAGCGCCGCGGAGCCGGCGAGCCCGGCGGCCAGGACGCCGCGACGGGCCGGCGGGGCCGGCTCGGGTGCCTGGCGGGACGGGGCGACGTCCGGGACGACGACGGCGACCTGCTGGTGGGTGGTGGACATGCCGACAGGGGAGCACGACGGAACGGACGGACGTCGGCCCGTTCCGCAGCGTGAGCAGGAGGTCCGGACAGTCGGACCACGCAGGCTCAGTCCCAGCCGAGCTCGTGCAGGCGTGCGTCGTCGATGCCGAAGTGGTGGGCGATCTCGTGGACGACGGTGACGGCCACCTCGTCGACGACCTCCTCGCGGGTCTCGCAGTACCGCAGCGTCGGGTTCCGGAAGATCAGGATCCGGTCCGGCAGGGCGCCGGCGGCCCACCACTCCCCCCGCTCGGTGAGCGGGGTGCCCTCGTACAGGCCGAGCAGGTCGGGGTCCTCGGCGGGCGGCTCGTCCTCGACGATCACGACGACGTTGGACATCAGCCGGGTCAGCTCCTCGGGGATCTCGTCGAGGGCGTCGGCCACCGCCTCCTCGAACTCCTCCGGCGTCATCTCCACCACGGCGCCATCCTGCCCAGCGGGCCGGTTTGGGAGTTCGCCGGGCGACCCCCTATGCTGCTCGGGTCCTCGACGGTCCGACGTCCTGGTCAGCTGGCGAGGGGCGTCTGCCGGGCCCCCATCGTCTAGCGGCCTAGGACGCCGCCCTTTCAAGGCGGTAGCGCGGGTTCGAATCCCGTTGGGGGTACGCAGTACAGTTCCATCACGCAAGGCCCCGTAGCGCAGTTGGTTAGCGCGCCGCCCTGTCACGGCGGAGGTCGCGGGTTCAAGTCCCGTCGGGGTCGCTCGACACACCGGTTCACCGGCGTGTGCGCGGCCAGGTAGCTCAGTTGGTACGAGCGTCCGACTGAAAATCGGAAGGTCGGCGGTTCGACCCCGCCCCTGGCCACCTCCACCCACAGCGACGGGGCCAGGAAGCTCTCAGCGGGCGAAGGGCGGCGGCCCGGTGATCGTGCAGCCCAGCGGGGTGAGCACCTCCTGGAGCGCAGCGACGGCTTCGGGGGCCACGGGGCCGGGTAGCGGAAGGTCGGTCTGGAACGACTGACCCGTCGGCACGCCAGTGGCGGCGAAGAAGGACTCGAAGCCGGCCGGCGTGATGATCGTGTAGAAGTGTGCGCTCGCCGCGGCAACCCGGAACGCGTGCTCACGGCCCGCAGGCAGGTGCAGCAAGCTGCCCGCCTCGACGAGCTGCAGGCTGCCCTCGCACCACCCCTCGAGGGCGCCGTCGAGGACCACGAAGGTCTCCGCCTCGCGCGCGTGGACGTGGCGAGGGGTCATGCAGCCGAGACGTCCGCGCTCCTCGACGATGCTCAGCGCGCCGCCGGTGGCGTCCCCGGCGAGCATGGTGCGGCACAGGAAGCTCAGGTGGTCGACGACCGGTACGCCGGATGCATCGACGTGGACGGGCTCGACCCCGGTCAGGCTGGTCATGCCCCGATCCTGCGGCCCCGGCATCGCCTCGAACCATCCCCGAATCATGGGATTGCGTCCTAGCCTGTCGCCCGTGACAACGGACGCGGCGGCCCCTTCGGTCGATCGCACCGTACGAGCCGTCCGCGCCGCTGTCAGCGGCGCCGGCCCCGCGAGCCCACCCGCGGTGGCCGGACGTCTGCTTGAGGTACTCGTGCCTGCTCTCGGCGCCGACGGTGGCGCGTTGCTGCTGATGGACCCGCACACACAGCTGTTCTGGACCGGTGCGGTGAACCGGCTGCCGGCACCCTCGTGCCACCCCTTCTTCGCCAGCGAGCTCGACACCACTGGAGCGCGGACCTTCCGCCGCCTGGCCCTCGAGGGGGCAGCCGCCTCGGCGCTGTCACTGCGGACCGCCGAGCACGACGCGTTCCGCACCACGGTCCTGGCGCCGTTCGGGTACGGCGACGAGCTACGCGTGGTCGCGCGCGACGCCGGGGTCGCCTGGGGCGCGCTGTCACTGTGGCGCAGACACGAGACGCAGTCGTTCTCTGCGGAGCAGGAGCGGGTCTTGGACTCCCTGGCCCCGGTCATCGGTGCCGCGCTCCGGGACGCCGTCCTCCGATCGCTGGCCGGCACCGAGCCGACCCAAGCCACACCCGGTGCGCTGGTCATCGAGGACGGCGTGGTGGTGGAGGCCAGTCCCGAGGCACGCCGTCTGCTGCGGGAGATCGACGAGCCGGCGACCGAGGAGTACCGCCCGCTCGACCACCTCTTGGCGCTCAGCCGGAAGGAGTCCCGCTTCTCGGTGGTCGTGGGCACCGGCGAAGGACACTGGGTGACCGCTCACGGCACAGCACTCAGCGACACCCGCACCGTCGTGGTCCTCACCGCGCCGAGCCCAGCGGACCTGCTCGGCGCCCTGGTGGCGGGCGTTGGGCTCACGGCCCGGGAGGTCGAGGTGACCCGGCTGCTGTGCCGCGGTCTGACCGACACCGAGATCGCTCGCGAGCTGACGATCTCCGCCCACACTGCGCACGACCACGTCCGCGCGGTGCGAAGGAAGCTGGGCGTACGGAGTCGCGCCGAGGTCGCCTCACGCGTCTTCGCCGACCGCTACCTCGACCGGTTCCTGACATCGGCAAGCGTGGTGCACGAGGGCTGACCAGCGACTTCTCGGCGTGGCGTGGCGATCACTGCGCCGTCGGGGACGACGAAGGGAGCGCCCGAGGCGTCCTCGAGCGCTCCCCGTCGTGACTGCTGCGGCTCAGCCCTCGTCGGTGCGCTGCTGCGGGATCCCCGCGAGCAGGGCGCGCACCTCGGACTCCCGGTAGCGGCGGTGACCGCCGAGCGTCCTGATCGACGACAGCTTGCCCGCCTTGGCCCACCGGGTCACGGTCTTGGGGTCCACGCGGAACAGTGCCGCGACCTCGGCGGGGGTCAACAGGGACTCGGCCTCGGTGGCACGGGTGGACATGGCATCTCCTTCTCGCCGTCCTCCGCCCCGGTTTCGACAAGCCGGGCTCGAAGAACATTTCGGACTCAACCATTCTCACCTGACCCGGTGGGACCCGCCATAGCACGAATGGACTATTCGGACCTGCGTACGCTGGTCCCGCCGCTCAACGGAGAGCGAGCCCCCGCGACCCGGGGCGCACGACAGGAGTCACCACCGTGACCGTCACCACGACACCGGACGACACCGCAGCGACCCCACCGCGGGACGCCGAGCAGCCCGAACCGCGCCCGGCCGGTGCCGGCCTGGTCCTCGACCGCGGCACCGGGCACGAGCAGGTCGTCTTCTGCCAGGACCAGGCCACCGGGCTGCGCGCGATCATCGCGATCTACTCCACGGCTCTCGGGCCCGCCCTCGGCGGCACCCGCTTCTACCCCTACGCCTCCGAGGCCCAGGCCCTCGAGGACGTGCTCGCCCTCAGCAAGGGCATGGCCTACAAGAACGCCCTGGCCGGGCTCGACCACGGCGGCGGCAAGGCCGTCATCATCGGCGACCCGGCCACCGACAAGTCCGAGGCCCTGCTGCGGGCGTACGGCCGCTTCGTCCAGTCGCTGCACGGCCGCTACTACACCGCCTGCGACGTCGGCACCTACGTGCACGACATGGACGTCGTGGCCCGCGAGTGCGACTACGTCACCGGGCGCAGCGAGGCCAACGGGGGCGCCGGCGACTCCAGCGTGCTCACCGCCTTCGGGGTCTACCAGGGCATGCGGGCCGCCGCCGAGCACGAGTGGGGCAGCCCCTCCCTGGCCGGACGCCGCGTCGGCATCGCCGGGGTCGGCAAGGTCGGCCGGCACCTGGTCGAGCACCTCGTCGCCGAGGGCGCCGAGATCGTCGTCACCGACGTCGCCGAGCGGGCCGTCGAGCAGGTCCAGGAGCGGTTCGGCCAGGTGGACGCCGTCGCGGACGCCGACGAGCTCGTCCGCAGCGACATTGACATCTACGCCCCGTGCGCCCTGGGCGGTGCCCTGGACGACGAGGTCGTCGCGGTCCTGCGCGCCAGGATCGTCTGCGGCGCCGCCAACAACCAGCTCGCCCGCGAGGACCTCGCGCAGACCCTGGTCGCCCGCGGCATCCTGTACTGCCCGGACTACCTGGTGAACTCCGGCGGCGTCATCCAGGTGGCGGACGAGCTGCACGGGTTCTCCTTCGAGCGGGCCCGCAACCGGGCCACCGGGATCTTCGACGCGACGCTCGCCGTGCTCCGGACCGCCGACGAGCAGGGGATCACGCCGGCCGCCGCGGCCGACCACCTGGCCGAGCGCCGGATGGCGGAGGAGGTGGGATCACTCGGGCGGATCTGGACGGATCGCTGACCCGGCCGGTCCCGGCCGGCCGGGCCCCCCGGATGTGCCGGAACACCGGGGGAGGCTGTACCGTTCTCAACCGGAGAAGAGACTGGCTCCGGGGCCGCCACAGCGCCTGCTCCGGGATGACGCATGAGGGGGTCGACGCCATGGGGCGCGGCCGTCAGAAGGCCAAGCAGACGAAGGTCGCCCGGGCCCTGAAGTACTACAGCCCGGAGACCGACTACGAAGCGCTGCAGCGCGAGCTGGCCAGCCCGCACGACGTCGACGACGTGGAGCCCACGCCTGCCGGCGACGACGAGGACCTCGACGCCTGGGAGCGTTGGGCCTCCGAGCACAAGGGTTGAGCCGGGCTCCTCACCGGTGACTCACGGGGCGGGGTGCGTGCCGACGAGCCGCACCCCGCCGCCGTCCACACCCTTGGCACCGCGCACCACGGCGCTGTCGCCCGCGGCGTCCTGCGCGGCGCGCACCTCGCCGAGCACCCACGCCGGGACGCCGGACGCGGCCAGCCGCTCCAGCGTCCGGTCGGCGCCCTCGGCCGCGACCACCGCGACCATCCCCACGCCCATGTTGAGCGTGCGCTCGAGGTCGTCGGCCGGCACCCGGCCGAGCCCGGCGACCAGGGAGAACACCGCCGGCGGCGTCCACGTCGCCCGGTCGACGACCGCCTCGACGTGCGCCGGGAGCACCCGGGCCAGGTTGGCGGCGAGCCCCCCGCCGGTGACGTGCGAGAGGGCGTGGACGCCGCAGGCCGGGTCGCGGGCGACGTCGAGGCAGGGGCGCGTGTAGAGCCGGGTGGGGGTGAGCAGCTCCTCCCCGACGGTACGGCCGAGCTCCTCGGCGTGCCGGTCGTAGCCCCAGCCGGCGACCTGCAGCACCCGGCGCACCAGCGAGTAGCCGTTGGAGTGCAGCCCAGACGACGCCATCGCCACGAGCACGTCGCCGGGTTCCACGCGGTCGGGGCCGAGGACGTCGTCCGCCTCGACCACGCCGGTCGCCGCGCCGGCGACGTCGTACTCGTCCGGGCCGAGCAGGCCGGGGTGCTCCGCGGTCTCCCCGCCGACGAGCGCGCACCCGGCCTCGGCGCAGGCCCGGGCGATGCCGTCGACGAGCGCGGCGATCCGCTCCGGCACGACCCGGCCGCACGCGACGTAGTCGGTCATGAACAGCGGCTCGGCCCCGCAGACGACGATGTCGTCGACGACCATCCCGACGAGGTCGAACCCGATCGTGTCGTGCCGGTCGAGCGCCTGGGCGACCGCGACCTTCGTGCCGACCCCGTCGGTGCTGGTGGCGAGCAGGGGGCGGCGCATGCCCAGCAGCCGGCTCGCGTCGAACAGCCCCGCGAACCCCCCGATCCCGCCGAGCACCTCCGGCCCGTGGGTGCGGGCCACCGAGGCCTTCATCAGCTCGACCGCCCGGTCGCCGGCCTCGACGTCGACACCGGCGCCCGCGTACGTCACCGGCTCCACGGGCGTCAGGCTAGCCGCCGGCGGCCTCACCGCGGGGGCAGGGGCGGCGGCACCCGCGACGGCCGCGACGCGGTGTCCGGCGGTGTCGCGAACCCCTGCTCGTCGAGCGCCTTCAGCAGCAGGCGCAGCGCGGCCTCCAGCTGCGGGTCCTCACCGCGGGCCCAGGCCTGCGGCGGCACCGGCACCTCGACGTCCGGGTCGACGCCGTGGTTCTCGACGTCCCAGCCGACGCTGTCGAACCAGAACCCGTACCGGGGCTGGGTGACCGACGTGCCGTCC
>JBMOMI010000152.1:0-7481 GCA_049325235.1 Actinomycetota bacterium
AACCAGGGTTGTTGCCGCTCAGAGCCCTTCGTTCAGCGCAACAACCCTGGTTATTGCGGGTTCAGTACCAGCCGTGGGCGTCGCTGTGGTCGAGCGCCGCGCACGGCGAGCCGTAGATGTCGGCGATGTACCCCAGGCCCCAGCGGATCTGGGTGACGGGGTTGGTCCTCCAGTCCTCGCCCGCGCTGGCCATCTTCGAGCCGGGGAGCGCCTGCGGGATGCCGTAGGCGCTGGACGACGGGTTGTCTGCGGTGTGGTCCCAGTTGCTCTCGCGCTCCCACAGGACGTCGAGGCAGCTGAACTGGCCCTCGCTCCAGCCGAAGTCGGCCAGCATCGCCCGGGCCGCGGACCGCGGGTCACGGGCTGCGGCGCGCGACGCCTGCTCTGCCGCGGCCTGCCGCTCGGCCTCCAGCTGCGCCTGGCGTGCGGCCTCCGCGGCGGCGGCCTCCTGCGCGGCGCGAGCCGCGGCGCGGTCGGCCTGCGCGACGTCGGCGGCGCGGGACAGGAACTCCTCCTCGGCCTTCTCGGTGGTGGCCTCCTGCTGCAGCGCACGCACTTGTGCGGCGTCCAGCGCGAACGCCGCACGCTCGACGCCGGGCTGCGCGGACGACGTGGCGGCTCCGTAGCCGGCGCCGCTCGCCGCCACGACGGCGGCCAGGGCGGCGGTGGACAGCAGCGGCCTCTTCAGGACGTGTCGGATCACAGATCTCCTCGGGTGCGAGTCGGCACGGCAGGCTCGTCGACGGCCGGTCAGGCGCGCGAGCCGCAGACCGCGGCGGGACAACGGCTGCCCTCGGTCCGCGGCGGGACGCCGCACCGCTGGGGCGGCGCGGGTCGCTCGGCCGTCCACCTTCCACGGCTGGGCGGGCCGTGTCCAATTCGTGACCTGGAAACGTGGACGCTCCGTGCCCGGGTTGGGCACGGAGCGTCGAACTCTGTGAGCAGCCTCTCGCCTGACAGGCTGAGGCCCTACAGGCTGAGGCCCTCCAGCATCTCGGTGACCAGCGCGGCCACCGGCGACCGCTCGCTGCGCGTCAAGGTCACGTGCGCGAACAAGGGGTGGCCCTTGAGGGCCTCGATGACGGCTGCCACCCCGTCGTGCCGGCCGACGCGGAGGTTGTCGCGCTGGGCCACGTCGTGGGTCAGCACCACCCGGCTGTTCTGGCCGACGCGGCTCAGCACGGTGAGCAGCACGTTGCGCTCCAGGGACTGCGCCTCGTCGACGACGACGAACGCGTCGTGGAGGCTGCGGCCACGAATGTGGGTCAGCGGCAGCACCTCCAGCATGCCGCGGTCCATCACCTCCTCGACGACCTCGGAGCTCACCAGCGCGCCGAGCGTGTCGAAAACCGCCTGCCCCCAAGGGTTCATCTTCTCGGCCTCGGTGCCGGGCAGGTAGCCGAGGTCCTGACCGCCCACGGCGTACAGCGGGCGGAAGACGACGACCTTGCGGTGCTGCCGGCGTTCCATCACCGCCTCCAGGCCGGCGCACAGCGCCAGCGCCGACTTGCCGGTGCCCGCGCGGCCACCGAGCGACACGATCCCGACCTCCGGGTCGAGCAGCAGGTCGACGGCGATCCGCTGCTCGGCGCTGCGGCCGTGGACGCCGAACACGTCCCGGTCTCCCCGCACGAGGCGCACCTGCTTGTCAGCGCCCACCCTGCCGAGCGCGGAGCCGCGCGAGGAGAGCAGCACCAGCCCGGTGTGGCACGGCAGCTCGCGGGCCGGCTCGAGGTCCAGCCGCTCGTGCTCGTACAGGGACGCCATCTGCTCGTCGCTGACGTCGAGCTCTGCCATTCCCGTCCAGCCGCTGTCGACGGCGAGCTCCGCGCGGTACTCCTCGGCCTGCAGCCCCACCGCCGACGCCTTGACCCGCATCGGCAGGTCCTTGGACACCACGGTGACGTCGCGCCCCTCGCGGTCGAGGTTCGCCGCCACGGCCAGGATGCGGGAGTCGTTGTCGCCCAGGCGGAACCCCGCAGGCAGGGCGGCCGGGTCCGTGTGGTTCAGCTCCACGCGCAGCGTGCCGCCGGCGTCCCCCACGGGGATCGGCGCGTCCAGGCGCCCGTGCTCGATCCGCAGGTCGTCCAGGAGCCGCAACGCCTGCCGGGCGAAGTAGCCGAGCTCGCTGTGGTGCCGCTTGCCCTCCAGCTCGGTCACCACGACCACCGGCAGCACGACCTCGTGCTCGGCGAAGCGCAGCATCGCGCGGGGGTCGGACAGCAGGACCGAGGTGTCGAGGACGAACGTGCGGCGTTCGGGTCGGCGGATCGTGGCCACTGCGGCTCCCTGTCCGGCGCTGCGCGCCGGTTCACTCGCGGGGCGGGGCCGGTCGACCTGCCGTGCGGGACGGCGGCCGGGACCGGCCCCCTTCCCGGAGCTGGATGCGCTCCATCGGCGGGCCTCCCGTGCGGGCGGCACCTGACCGCCCGTGGAACCGACGCTAGAGCCGGGGGCGCGACGGCCCCACCCGACACGCCGGACGCTGCGCCGCTAGCGTGACCGCGTGGCCAGCAGCCTGTTCGTCGCCGCGTCGGAGGCCGAGAGCGGCAAGTCCGCGATCGCCCTCGGGCTCTTCGACCTCATCACGCGCCGGGTGAGGCGGGCCGCCGTGTTCCGCCCGGTGGTGCGCGGCGGGCCGGCGCCGGACCCGGTAGTCGGCCTGCTGCACGCCCGTTACGGCCTGGACGTGCCCTACGACGCCTGCGCCGGCGTGACCTACGACGACGTGCACGCGGATCCCGAGCGTGCCCTGGCCGAGATCGTCGCCCGGTACCGCGCCCTGGAGAAACAGTGCGACGCGGTCCTGGTCGTGGGCACCGACTTCACCGACGTGGGGGCCCCGACCGAGCTGGCGTTCAACGCCCGGGTGGCGGCGAACCTCGGGGCTCCGGTGGTGGCCGTCGTCCCGGGCCGGGACCGCACCGCGGACGACGTGGCCTCCGCGGCCGAGCTGACCTCCTCGTCGCTGCGCGCCGAGCACGCCTCGGTCGTCGGCGTGGTCGCCAACCGGGTGGAGCCGGCCGCCGTGGACGACGTGAGGCGACAGCTGTCCGCGCGGCTGGAGGGCACGCCGTCCTGGGTCGTGCCGAACGAGCCGCTGCTGCTGGCGCCGACCGTCGCGCAGGTCGGGGGCGCCTGCGACGCCGAGCTCGTGCTGGGCGACGAGGCGTTGCTGCAGCGGGAGGTCCGCGGCTTCGTCGTCGCCGCCATGACCCTCCCCCGCGTGCTGGACTACCTCACCGACGACTGCGTCGTCATCACGCCCGGGGACCGCGAGGAGGTTCTCGTCGGTCTGCTCATGGCCCACCGGGCCGACACGTTCCCCAGCCTGTCCGGCGTCCTGCTCACCGGCGGGATCCCGCTCGACGACTCGGTCCGCCGGCTGATCGAGGGCATCGGCCCGACGATCCCCGTGCTGAGCACGGCGTGCCCCACCTTCGTCACGGCCCAGCGCGCCTCTGCGGTGCGCGGGGCGATCACCGCAGGCAGCGAGCGCACGATCGAGGCCGCGCTCGCGCTGGTGGAGAAGCACCTGGACGGCGCGAGCCTGCTGGACCGGGTCGACGTCGCCCGCACCGACGTGGTCACCCCGCTGATGTTCTCCCACGACCTGATGGAGCGGGCTCGGTCCGACCGCCGCGTGATCGTGCTTCCCGAGGGCGACGACGACCGGGTGCTGCGCGCGGCGGACGTCGTGCTGCGCCGCGGGATCGCCGACCTCGTCGTGCTCGGCGACCCGGACGCGGTGACGACACGGGCGACGCAGCTCGGCCTGGACCTGGCGCGGGCCACGCTCCAGGACCCGCAGGACCCGGAGCTGCGGGAGCGGCTGGCCACCGAGTACGCCCGGCTACGAGCGCACAAGGGCGTCACGCTGGACGCCGCACGGGACATCGTCGCCGACGTCTCCTACTGCGGAACGCTGATGGTGCACCTCGGGCTCGCCGACGGCATGGTGTCCGGCGCCTCCCACACGACCGCGCACACGGTGCGCCCGGCGTTCGAGGTGATCGGGACGCAGCCCGGCGTCTCGGTGGTGTCCAGCGTGTTCTTCATGCTGCTGGAGGACCGCGTGCTGGTGTACGGGGACTGCGCGATCGTCCCGGACCCGACGACCGAGCAGCTCGCCGACATCGCGACGTCGTCCGCCGCGACGGCCGAGCGCTTCGGCGTCCAGCCGCGGGTCGCGATGTTGTCGTACTCGACAGGGACGTCCGGCTCCGGCGCGGACGTCGAGAAGGTCCGGGAGGCAACGCGACTCGCCCGCCAGCAGCGGCCCGATCTGGACGTCGAGGGGCCGATCCAGTACGACGCGGCGGTCGACGCCGGCGTCGCCCGCACCAAGCTGCCGGACAGCACCGTGGCGGGCCGGGCCACCGTGTTCGTGTTCCCGGACCTCAACACCGGCAACAACACGTACAAGGCCGTGCAGCGCAGCGCCGGCGCGGTCGCGGTCGGCCCGGTGCTGCAGGGGCTGCGCAAGCCGGTGAACGACCTGTCGCGGGGCGCGACGGTCCAGGACATCGTCGCGACCGTGGCGATCACGGCCGTGCAGGCGCAGGGCGCCCGGGCGGCGTCGTGAGCCGGCGCGTGCTCGTGCTGAACACCGGCTCCTCGTCGGTGAAGTACTCGTTGCTGGACGCCGATTCCGGCGCCGTCGACGCCTCCGGGCTGGCGGAGCGCATCGGCGAGGACGCCGGCGGACGGCTCGTCCACCGGGGGCCGGCGGGCGAGTCCGTGGAGGAGCTCGACCTGCCGGACCACGAGACGGCCCTGCGCGCCGTCCTGGGGGCGTTCTCCTCGCACGGCCCCTCCCTCGACCACGCCGGTCTGGTCGCCGTCGGCCACCGCGTCGTGCACGGCGGCGACCGGTTCGCCGAGCCGGCGCTCGTGGACGACGAGCTGCTCACCGCGGTCCGCGACCTCGTACCGCTCGCCCCGCTGCACAACCCGGCGAACCTCGAGGGCCTGCGGGTGGCGCGGAGGGTGCTGCCCGACGTCCCGCAGGTGGCCGTCTTCGACACCGCGTTCCACGCCACGCTGCCCCCTTCGGCCTACACCTACGCGGTGCCGCGCGAGTGGCAGCACGGGCACGGGGTGCGCCGGTACGGGTTCCACGGGACGTCGCACGCCTACGTGTCGCGCGAGGCGGCGCGGCTGGTCGGCCTGGCACCCCAGGACGCGAACGTCATCGTGCTGCACCTCGGCAACGGGGCCAGCGCCTGCGCGGTCGCCGGTGGGCGCAGCGTCGAGACGTCGATGGGACTGACACCACTCGAGGGCCTGGTGATGGGCACGCGGTCGGGGGACGTCGACCCGGCCCTGGCCGTCCACCTGCACCGGGTCGCCGGGCTCGGGCTGGAGGAGGTGGACTCCGCGCTCAACCGCAGCAGCGGGCTGCTGGCCCTGGCCGGCGCCGGCGACCTGCGCGAGGTGCAGCGGCGTGCCGGGGGCCACGGCGAGCAGGCCGAGCGCGCCCGGCTGGCTCTCGACGTCTACTGCCACCGGATCCGCAAGTACGTGGGCGCGTACTACGCCGTCCTCGGCCACGTCGACGCGATCGCGTTCACGGCCGGTGTGGGAGAGAACGACGCCGTCGTCCGCGAGAGGTCGTTGGCAGGCCTCGAGCGACTGGGGATCCGGATCGATCCGCGTCGGAACTCCGCGTGCGAGACGGGTTCTCGCGTCATCTCCGCCGACGACAGCGACGTCGCCGTCCTGGTCGTGCCGACGAACGAGGAACTGGAGATCGCCCGGCAGGCGGTCGCCCTCGTCGCGGCCCGGGCGGGATAGTCAGACGCCCCAGCGGCGCTCGCGCTCGGCGTAGTCGCGCAGGGCGCGCAGGAAGTCGACGCGGCGGAAGTCCGGCCAGAAGGCCTCGCAGAAGTACAGCTCGGTGTGGGCGCTCTGCCACAGCAGGAACCCGGACAGGCGCTGCTCGCCCGACGTGCGGATCACCAGGTCGGGGTCGGGCTGGCCACGGGTGTACAGGTGCTCGGCGATGTGCTCGACGTCGAGCACCTCGGCGAGCTCCTCGATCGACGTGCCCTTGCTGGCGTGCTCGTGGAGCAGCGAGCGCACGGCGTCGGCGATCTCGCGCCGCCCGCCGTAACCGACGGCGACGTTGACGTGCAGACCCTGGACGTCGCGCGTGGCCTCCTCCACCTCCTTGAGTCGCCGCGCGGTCGCCTCGGGCAGCAGGTCGAGCGCACCCACCGGGTGCACCTTCCACCGCCGGGACGCCGCGATCCGCCCGACGGCGTCCTCGATGATCTCCAGGAGGGCGGCGAGCTCGGCCGGCGGCCGGTTGAGGTTGTCGGTGGACAGCATCCACAAGGTGACCACCTCGACGCCGGTCTCGGTGCACCAGCCGAGGAACTCCAGGATCTTGTCGGCGCCCGCCTCGTGGCCGTGCCGGGCGTCGGCACCGGACGCCCGGGCCCAGCGACGGTTGCCGTCGAGGATGACGCCGACGTGCCGCGGTATGCGCTCGGGTCTCAGGGACCGCGCGAGACGTCGCTCGTAGGCGCGGTAGAGCGGGTGCGGCCGCTTCATGGACATGCACGCTACTCCTCCCCCGCCCGCCGACGCGGAAACGCACTACCTACGGCTTCGTAGGTTACTGCCGCGTAGGTTAGGGTGGGCCGCATGAGCCGCCGCGAGCACCGGAACCCGGTCGAGGCCGCAGAGTCGATGGCCTCCACGGTCGTCGAGACGGTCAAGCCGCACCTGCGCGGGTGGATCCACCTGGGCAGCTTCCCGGTGGTGGTCGTGGCCGCCGTCGTCCTGGTCGCGCTCGCGCCGGACGCGCGGTCGCGGCTGGCGGTCGGGGTGTTCGGTGCCAGCGCCGCGCTGCTCTTCGGGGTCAGCGCGCTCTACCACCGGGGCCGGTGGTCACCCCGGGTCGCCGGCGTCCTCAAGCGGTTCGACCACTCGAACATCTTCCTCATCATCGCCGGCACCTACACACCGTTCGCCGTGCTGCTGCTGCCCGAGGGTCCCGGCCGCCTGCTGCTGTGGATCATCTGGGGCGCCGCACTGGCCGGCATCGCGTTTCGCGTCCTGTGGGTGGGAGCCCCCCGCTGGCTCTACGTCCCGGCGTACATCGCGATGGGCTGGGTCGCGGTCGCGTTCCTGCCGCACTTCCTGGCCGGCGGCGGCCCGGCGATCCTCACGCTCGTCGTCGTCGGCGGCGTCCTCTACACCCTCGGCGGGCTGGTCTACGGCATCAAGCGGCCCGACCCCAGCCCGCGGTGGTTCGGCTTCCACGAGGTCTTCCACGTGCTGACCGTCGCCGCCTTCGTCACCCACTACGTCGGCGTCTCCCTCGCCGTCCGCACGGGTGATCAAGGAACTGGGACGTGATCAAGGAATCCAAGCAGGCTCGTTCAGGCCGCTGACCCCGGCCCGGAGCGCCGGACCTCCTCCACCCGCTGCATCGCCTCGCGGAGGTCGGACAGCCACGTCTCGGCGTTCTG
>JBMOMI010000153.1:0-7428 GCA_049325235.1 Actinomycetota bacterium
GGCGTGCCACGAGAACCGGGAGGGCGGCACGTGGAGTGGCTGGTCACCGGCGTGGGCGCCCTGCTCGTCGCCGTGGTGCTCGAGGACGTGTTCCACACGCTGTGGCACCCCAGCGGCTGGGGACGTCTGAGCCGGGCCGTGATGAGGTCGGTCTGGGGCCTCGGGCGCGGACGTGCCCGGCTGGCCCCGGTCGTCGGACCGCTCGCCGTCACTGCGGTGGTGGCGGTCTGGGGGCTGGTCGCCGTCCTTGGCTGGACCCTGGTGTACCTGCCGCACATGCCGGCGTCGTTCTCCTTCGGCACCGGCCTGGACCCGAGTGCCCGCAGCGACGTGGTGGACTCGGTGTACCTCTCGCTGGTGACCGTCGCGACGCTCGGGTTCGGCGACATCGTGCCGCAGGCGGCGTGGCTGCGGCTCGCCACACCACTGCAGGCCCTCGTCGGCTTCACCCTGGTCACCGCCGCGGTCTCCTGGGTCCTGCAGATCTACCCCGCGCTGGCACGGCGCCGCGCGCTGGCCTTGCGGCTCGGCCTGCTGGCTCGGGCGCGAACGGCGGAGCGGTTGCCGGTGCTGGGCTCCACGTACGCGACCGACCTGCTGGACGATGTCGCGACGAGCCTCGTGGAGGTCCGTGTGGACCTCGCCCAGTACAGCGAGACCTACTACTTCCGGGACGCCGATCCCGCCTGGTCGCTGGCCGCGACGGTGGGACATGTGCAGGAGCTCGTCGCGGCCGGCCGAGCGGTGCCCCCTGAGGACGTCCGCCTGGCCGCCGACGTACTCGCCGGGGCGCTGGAGGAGCTCTGCGAGCTCCTGGACCGGCAGTACCTGGACACCGGCGGCAGCGTGGACGACATCCTGGCGGCGTACGCCGCCGAGCACGGCCCCGTGCCGTGACTCCTCAGCTCACGCGTCGAGGCGGCTGCGCAGCTCGTCCAGCAGGTCCTCCGGGGACAGCCACATCTGCGGGTACTCGCCGTACCAGCGCTGGGTCCCGGCCTCGTCGACGAGGACGAAGCTGTGCCCGGGCAGCCCGGCGTGCATGCCCTTGCCGAGGGTGCCGTAGGCCTCCGAGACCGTGCCGTCGTCCAGCAGGAACGGCGTCTTCACGCCGCCCGCGGCCATGTCCGCCGTGATCTGCTCGCGCGTGTTCATCACGATCGGCAGCACGGTGACGTCCAGCTCGGCGAGGTGGTCGGCGTGCTTCTCGATCTCCGCCATCTGCACCAGGCAGATCTGGCAGCCGGCGCCCTCGTTGAAGTACAGCAGCACGTTGCTGCCCCGGAAGGCCGCCAGGTCGACCTGGGCGCCGTTGGTGTCGGTCAGCGTGAAGTCCGGCGCGGTGCGGGTGGCTGTCGAGGAGGCGGGCCGGGAGCTGAACACCATCGCCGCGACGACGCCGACGACGGCGAGCAGGACGACGACCCAGGTGACGACGACCAGCTGGCGGCGGTGCCGCTCGCGCGCCGCCTCCTGCCGGCGTAGCGCGTTCACCTTCTCGCGGCGTACCTGCTCCTCGTGGTGGTGGGCGGTCCGGTGGCTCATGGTCGTGTCTCACTTGCTGTGCTGGGCCGGTTCGGCGGGCTGGTCGGGCTGGTCGGGCTGGTCGGGCTGGGGGTGGCACGGCGGCGCCTCGCGGTGGCGGTCGCGCAGCGTGGCGTAGACGAACACGCCGGCCAGCGTGAGCACGGCCAGCCCGAGCAGGGCCTCGGGCACGCCGGCGGTGGCCCGGTCGATGCGGCCGAAGACTGCCGCGAGACCGTCGCCAACGGCGCCCTGGAAGGCCGGGCCGCTCGTCATCTGGCCGGTGTTGGCCAGGTAGATCACGAAGATGCCCATCGCCGCGAAGGCCGCGGCCACCGCGACGTTGACCGTGTTGGTCACGAGGGTGCGTCCGGCGAGGCGCAGGCGCACTACCCGCGCCTGCAGGAAGCGGCGTTCGCCGAGACGGAACCGGTCCCAGAACAGGGCCATGACGAACAGCGGGAAGACCATTCCGAAGGTGAAGGCGACGCCCAGGGTGACTCCGCCGGCGACCGAGCCCGACAGCGCCGACAGGGTCATCACCCCGGCGAGCACCGGCGCGCAGCACGACGACGCGACGCCGGAGAACACCCCGAGCGCGAAGAAGCTGCCCACCTCGCCGCGGCTGGTGTCCGGCGCACGCAGCGCCCTGGGCAGGGTGAGCATCCGCCCGGACAGGCTGAACGCCGCCAGGAGCAGCATGAACGCGCCCCCGACGTAGTACAGCGGCGTGTGGTAGTTGGCGATCGTCGCCGCCACCAGGCTGATGCCGACGGTGATCGGGACCATCACGAGGCCCAGCCCGGCGGCGAAGACGAACGTCAGCGGCAGCAGCCTCCAGCGCCGGTTCCGCACCGCCACGGCGAGGTACGACGGCGCCAGGAACACGATGCAGCACGGCGCGAACAGCGCGACGCCGCCGGCGAAGAAGGCCGCCAGCACCGAGCCGGTGGTCAGCAGGTCGCCCATGTCTCAGCGCTCCGTCTCGGCGGCGACGAGGCGCTGCCCGAGCAGGTGAGCCAGCTTGCGGCGGGGGAGCCGCCCGGCACTGAAGTAGGCACCGTCCACGAGGACCAGCGGGTTCAGCGCGGGCCGGTGCTGCCGGACGAGCTCCTGACCGGCCTCGCTCCGGACGTCGACGCGCTCGACCGTCATCGGGTAGGTCCGCGCGAGCTCGGCCAGGGCTGCCTCCGCGTCGTCGCAGTAGTGGCAGGCCGGGGCCTGCACCAGCGTCACGACCGGCCGGTCGCCCGGGTCTCGGGCATCTGTGGTTCGCACCGTGCTCTCCCCTCCGGCCCGCGCTCGCGGCCCGTTACGCTCACCCTCGGTCGCTGGCGTGACGGACAGCGGGCGCTTTCGATGAAGGTTCGCTGAAGCGGTGGGCCGCTGGGCACGATGGGGCGCATGAAACGCCAGGCCAGGGGACGTCGTCCCGCCAGCATGGGCACCCGCCTGATGGCGGCGCAGGTGCTCGTCGTCCTCGTCGGGGCCCTGACCGCATGGCTCGTGGCGGCCCTCGTCGGACCCCCGTTGTTCCACGACCACCTCGAACGCGCGGAGCGGGCCGACCCCGGCCAGACGGCTCGGCACTCGGAGGAGGCATTCCGGTCCGCCACGGCGATCGCGTTCTCCGTCGCCTTGCTCGCGGCGCTCGTCGCGGCCCTGGCCGTCAGCCTCTACGTGACGCGCCGGATCGGGCGGTCGGTGCAGAACGTCGCCGACGCCGCCACCACGGTGGCGGACGGCCGCTACGACGCCCGGGTGCCGTCGCCGTCCTTGGGCACCGAGTTCGACACCCTCGCCCTGTCGTTCAACCGGATGGCCGCCCGGCTGGAGGCGGTCGAGGCCACCCGGCGGCGGATGCTGGCGGACCTCGCGCACGAGATGCGCACGCCGGTGGCCACACTCGACGCCTACCTCGAAGGTCTCGAGGACGGCGTGGCCCGGCTGGACGCGACCACCGCAGCGATGCTGCGGACCCAGACCCAGCGACTCGTCCGGCTGGCCGAGGACGTCAGCGCCGTCTCTCGTGCCGAGGAGCACCAGCTACCGCTGGACCTGCGGCCACTGGCCCCCGCTCGGCTGATCGGCGAGGCAGCGGACGCGGTGGCGTCGGCCTACCGCGCCAGAGGCGTCGTCCTGCGAACCCGGGTCGAGGGCCACCCGCCCCAGGTGCTCGGCGACTCGGTGCGGCTGGGACAGGTGCTCGTCAACCTCCTGGACAACGCCCTGCGGCACACCCCGCCCGGCGGGACCGTCTCGGTGACCGCCCGGGAAGCGGGTGACTGCGTGGACGTCGTGGTGGCGGACAGCGGCGAGGGGATCGCGCCGGAGCACCTGGAGCACGTCTTCGAGCGCTTCTACCGGGTGGACTCCGCGCGCGACCGCGGTCACGGCGGTTCCGGGATCGGCCTGGCCATCAGCAAGGCTCTCGTCGAGGCGCACGGTGGACGGATCCGCGTCACGAGCGCAGGGCCGGGCCGCGGCAGTGAGTTCACCTTCTCCGTCCCTAGGGTGTAGCCGCGGACGTCGTGGGGGAGGGGCTGGGGTCGGGCGACTCGCTCGTCGCGGAAGGCGACGGGGACGAGGACGTCGACGAGGACGTGGTGGGGGACGGGGAGGACGTCGTCGACCGCGTCGGCGTGCTGCCCGAGGAGTCCGACGTCTCCGACGGTGTCGGGCCGGTGCTCTGCTCGGCCGTCGGCTCACTGGTCGGCTCCGCGTCAGCCTCCGTACCCTCGCCGGCGCGTTGCCTCTCCTTCTCCACGAGGGCGAGCAGAGCGGCCTCGTACTCGACGATCCGGGCCCGCACCTCGTCCAGCGGCAGGGTCGGCACCTGCTCGGCGAAGCGCGCGATCTCCGCCCACAGCGCGGTGATCTCCGCGAGTGCCTCCTCGCTCAGCTGCTCCGGGAGCGTCAGGACCAGCTGGGTCGCGATCGCCGCGGTGACGCACTGCAGGCAGCCGTAGTTGACTGCCACCGCGTAGTTCTCCGGCACGACGACGTTCGCCTGCCCGACGACGAGCACGACCTGGAAGGCCACCGCGACCGTGCGGCAGCCGGTGCAGCTGGCCAGGGCGTAGGCCTCGTTGGCGTTCGTGGCGCTGCCGTCGGTGGCCCACACCAGCGCGAAGGCCACGTCGTAGACGACCGAGCCGTCGCGGGTGTTCACGGCGAGGGCCTGGTTGTCCCCGGGGCCCGGTGGGGCGGGCCGGTTGAACGGGAACACCCACACCGGTGCGGTGTCCGCCGCAACGGCGGCCGCCGGAGCGCTCTCCGCAGCGCGCGGCACCAGGACGAGCGCGAGGGTGGGAGCGTCCGGCGACGGAGTCGGTGCGTCGTCCGGCCAGACGGTGGCCGTCTCGACCGTCTGCCCCTCGTCCAGCGCCACGGGCCTGGTGCTCGCGGCCTGGACGGCGTCCAGGACCGTCCCACGCTCGTACGGCCGCACCGGTCGGTAGGTGTCCCCACCCGGCCACCACGCCCACGCCAGCCCGCTCAGCATCGCCGCGACGACGACGCCGGCGACCGCCCGACGTCCCGGTCGCCCGGCCGTGGTCCGCGCGAGCGCCTGCAGCGCCTGCCTGGCCAGCCGCGCCAGGACGTACCCGATGCCGATCATCGGGATCGCGATGGCGACGATCCCGAGGCCGTGCGCCGCCGCCTGCAGCAGCTCCGCGCGCGACCACGCCTCGACCAGCAGCCGCCACTGGTCCCCGGCGCCGTGCCACGCGGTGGCCACGATCCTCGGCAGCGCCAGGACCACGAGCAGCAGGCACGCGACCATGAGCGGGACGACGAGGAGGACCCAGGCCGCGATGACCGCCCGGGCCCAGGGCTCGAGCGGTGAGGCGGGCCCCCGGCCCCACCGCCAGGGCAGCAGCCGGACGAGCGTGGGCCCGACGTGCGCGTACAGGTCCGGGACGCCGACGAGGTCGGCGAGGACGTGGTAGCCGTCGAAGCGCACGAGGGGAGCCAGCTGGCGCACCATCTGGAGGATCTGGGTGGCCACCACGAGCAGGAGCGCCTCCCAGCCGCTGAGCCACCACACCGTCGTCACGGCGACCGCGACGATGGCGTTGAAGTACAGGCCTCCGAGGTCCACGCGTAGCCGGCCGGCCCGGCCCAGCCGGTAGCTGTCCGTGACGTCGGTGTAGAACGCGGGCCAGATCAGGTACAGGCCGGCGCCCATCGCGCCGGGTGTCGCGCCGCCGTACCGGCAGGCGGCCGCGTGACCGAACTCGTGGAAGCCCGCCGACAGCACGGTGAGGGCGAACACGAGCAGCAGCAGTCCCGGACGGTCGAACACGTCGTACGTCGCCGGCGCCAGCCCCCGGTCGAACAGCACCCACCAGCTGACGAACGCGAAGGCCGCGACGGCAATGACCACGACCACGGGCATGAACAGCGCAGCGAACGGCGCAGTGATGCGTCGGGTGACGCCCGGGTCGGACACGACGAAGCGGAACCGCAGGCCGAGCAACGGGTCTCGGCGGGCGACCTGGGGCTGCGGCCCGTCCGGCAGCCGCAGGAGGCCGAGCGGGAGCAGGCGGTCCCGCAGCAGCTGGTTCACCTGCTCGGCGGAGACGGCCCGTCCGTACGCCGCGCTCACGGCGCGGGCGATCTCGTCGGTCGTCCGGCGGCCGTCCACCGCCTCCAGCACGAGGTAGAGCAGGCGGGTCAGCTGGACGGTCTGGCCGTCGGCGCGGCGCACGAGCGCCGGGGTCTCCCGGTAGCCCGAGCCGGCCTGCTCCCCGAGCAGGAGCAGGCCGGCGGCGCGCTCGGGCACCCCGAGGCTGCCGACCGTCTGAGGGTCAGCGGTCATGGAGCGACGGCTACTGGTTGATCTCGGACTGCTGCTCGGCCGTCGCGTCTGCGCTGACGTCGTCGAGCTGCTGGTCGATGACGACGTCCTGGTCGGCGATCGCCGTGGCCTCCGAGCCGATGGAGCCGACGTTGGCGGCCACCGCGGCGTCGATCGGCGCGGCGACGTTGGCGTTCGCGGCGACGGCACCGTTGATCGGCGCGGCGATGTCGGCGTCGAGCGCCAGGTCGACGTCCACGTCGAGCAGGTCGCCGCTCAGCGGGTCGCCCGTGGTCACGTCCTCGGTGGCTCCGGTGTCGGTGCCCGTGCCGGCGTCCGTACCCGCGTCCGTACCGGTCTGCTCGCCCTGGTCGATGATGCTGTCCTGCGGGGCGGTGGCGGTCGCGTCACCGCTGATGCCCTGCGTGATCGCCGCGTCCTGGTCGGCGAGCGCCGCGGCGCTCGAGTCGACGGAGAGCACGTTCGCCGCCACGGCCGCGTCGATCGGGGCCGCCACGTTCGCGTTGGCCGCGACCGCCAGGTCGATGGGCGCGGCCGCGTCGAGCCCCAGGTCGAGGTCGGCGTTGAGGTCAAGGAGCGAGATCACCTCCTTGTCCGGCAGGGCCGTGCCCGCCTCGGCGGCGAGCTCGTCGTCCGACAGCGGAGTCAGGTCCGCGTCGCTCATCTCGGCAACTCCTCCCCCCGCGCGGGAGTGCGGATGTACCACCCCACGTGTCACCGAACCGGGCCGAACGGCCACCGTCGGTGCTGGCCGTTCCACGCTAGAGCGGGGACGCGAACTGCGCGACTCGTGACAGCTCGGGGTGTACCGCCGGCCCTGGCCTTCGGTGCCCTTGACGCTGTTGTGCCTCTACGTCGTCGGACTCCCTCGGGGGGGCGTGATCTCAGGGGACCCGAAGGATGCGGACGGGGTCGCGGTAGGCCGCGCGCAGCGCAGGTGGGACGGCGGCGACGAGCGGCGCGATGACCGAGAGGGTGGCGACGGCGACGGTGAACTCCGCCCCAGGGAGAGCGCCGGCGAAGCGCCAGTCGATGGCCAGCCCGATGACCGCACCGGCCAGGGCGCCGACGGCGGCGCA
>JBMOMI010000154.1:0-7417 GCA_049325235.1 Actinomycetota bacterium
TGGGCGAGACGCTGGGGCGTTGCGGCAATTCCGGCAACAGCACCGAACCGCATGTTCACGTTCAGGCCATCGACCGCTTGGACGTGCTCAACGCCACCGCTGTGCCCATCACCTTCGGTGGCCGCCTGCCCCGCAACGGCGAAATCATCGATGCGGGATAGAGGCACGGGTCACGCCGAGGCCAACGCGCGCCTTGTCGCGCGTCACGCCGCCGCCCGTCGTCCGCCGACTTCCGCGGAAGTGGCGATGCGTGGCAAGAGCAGGGCCTACGAGTGCAGGCTCGGCGCCCGGCCGCAGCACGTCGCCCGCAACTGCGTTCCTGCGCCGCGCGAGCCTTGGGCAGTAGCGTGACGAAGTCAGTCTCGTAGCGGAGAACCGACTACCTCGAACCGGAATCCGCCTATTTCTCCGGAGAGGAGCGGGCGAGCTTCCTGGATAGCCGCTTGCACGCTGTCCAGCTCAAGCGAGCTCTGATGCGCTGCAGCGGAAGTCCACAACTCCGCCACGAACACCGTGTCCGGCTGCTCGTCGTTGACTCCGACCTCGTACAGCAGGCACCCGGCCTGCTCAAGATCAGCACTGCGGCGCGTCAGGATCTCAACGAGGCGATCGCGTTTGCCAGGCATTGATCCCAAGGTCCCCACGTTGGCGTATGTCGTGAATCGCGACCCTATAGGTGGGGTGGGCACCTGTCGCCATCATGCCGCCGATGGCGAGCGGAGCGACCGTCCGAATATGGCGCGGTCAGCATGAATGCTGCGCAGCCATCAGCATCCGCATGGGAGAAGTCAGGAGCAGAGGCGAGCTATCGGCTGCGAGTGGCCGACCGAGGAAGCCGAGGCCGCATGGCGGCGTGAGGCGCTGACGCTCCGCGGAGAACCCCGTTACCGACCGCGTCGCGTGCCGACCGGGAGGAACGCTGAAGATCATGGTCCTTCTGCACTGCCGGCCAGCGTCCATGATCGCTGCGGCTCCTCCCGGTCGGTGCGGGGTTCGTTGCCCGGTCGCTGGACCGACGACGACGTTCCTCGTCCACGGGAACGTGGCCATCGGCGTCCCCGCCGCACTCCCGGACGACGAGGCGCTGCGGGAGCGGGTCGACCGCGGCGTGGCCTTCGCGGGCTCGCTGCCGCCGAAGTAGCACGCCATCCTGGGACGGGTGACGCGGCAGGTCCTGACGCCCAAGCCCTACTACGGCCGCTGGTTCCGCTGGTTCCTCGCCGGGTACGCCGCGATCGCGTTGGTCAGCGTCGTCTTCTTCCTCCCCCGCGCGCCCTGGCAGGCGGTCGTGTACCTCGCCGTCGCCACGATTGGAGTCGTCGGCATGGTGCGCGACCGCTTCGTGGCCTGGGACGACGTCGCAAGCCTCCGCGTCGACCCGCCGGGCGGTGACCGGCGGGTCCACCTTCGTCTCGCGGACGGCGGTCGGCTCACGCTGTGGCTGCTGTCGGACCACGACACCGAGGTCGTCGTCCGTGCCTACCGGCGCAGCCGGCGCGACGGCGGCTAGACCGTCAGGCCACCAGCTCGGCACGCAAGGTGCTCGTCGTCCCGGCCAGCGCCTTCTTCACCGGGCACGTGGAGTGCGCCAGCTCGGCCAGCTCGGTGAACCTGGCCTCGTCGACGCCGTCCACCTTGGCGCGCAGCGTGACGTCCGCCGACGAGATCGACAGGCCGCCCTCGACGCGCTCGACGGTGACGTCGGCCTGCACGTCGACGAACTCGGCGGCCAGGCCGTTCTTGCCGAGGACGCCGCTGAAGTTCATCGCCAGGCACGACGACAGCGCCCCCGCGATGAGCTCCTCGGGGCTGGTCGTGCCCTCGGGCTCGCCGATCCGGCGGGGGAAGGTGACGTCGAACGAGGCGGCCCCGGAGGAGCGGAGCTCCACGTGGCCGGTGCCCTGCTGCAGGTCACCCTCCCAGCGGGTGGTCGCGGTGCGTGTCGCCATGTCTGTCTCCTTCGAACTCGGTTGCAGGACAACGCTCGGACGCCGGTCAGCGGCGTCCGGCGACGAGGTAGGCGATCGGGCCGATCGGCTGGACCAGCAGCGCCGCGCTCCACAGCAGCTTCGGCCCGCGGACCTCGGAGGCGTCCCGCGATGCGAGGTCCTTGCCGGCCCACGTGGTCAGAACCAGCTCGACCGCGGCCAGGGCGATGACGCCGGCGCGCTCGCCGGTGCTCATCTCGCTCCACTTCCGGTTGCTGCGGCGTGTGATCCTCATACCGGTCAGCGTGCCACGTCAGCGGCGCTTCCACCCGGCCGCCCGCTCCACATTCCTCGCTCGCCGTGGCGGATGACGCCGCGCCCGGGCAGGATGGCCGAGGTGACGGCTCCGCGGCTCCTGCACGCGCGCGTCCCTCAGGCCGGCGTCACGCTGAGGGACGTCACCGACGTGCACCGCCACATCGGCGCCGTCTGCTTCAAGACCGGTCCACCCGGCACCGTGGGCGCCGAGCTGGAGTGGCTCGTCGCCGACACGCGCGAACCCCACCTCCCCGTGCCGCCGGACCGCGTGCGCCGGGCGGCCGAGACCGCCGGCGACCTCCCCGGCGGCAGCGTCCTCTCCCTGGAGCCCGGCGGGCAGGTCGAGCTCAGCTCCCAGCCCGCTCCCGGCGTCCCCGGCCGCCCCGCTCTCGACGCGTGCCGGACGGCGCTCGCCGCCGACGTCGACCACCTCACCGACGCGCTCGCCCGGGCAGGCCTGCGCCTCCTGCAGACCGCCGCCGACCCGCTGCGTCCGCCGCACCGCGGGCTGCAGGCGCCGCGCTACGAGGCGATGGAGCGCTACTTCGCCGCCCGGGCGGGGCTCGGCCGGCACATGATGTGCAGCACCGCGGCCACCCAGGTCTGCCTGGACGCCGGTGCCGACGCCGCCGACGTCGTCCGGCGCTGGCGGCTGCTGCACGCGGTCGGCCCGGCCCTCGTGGCGGCGTTCGCCAACTCCCCGCGCCTGCACGGCCGCCCCGAACGCCGCGCCTCGTGGCGGCAGCACGTGTGGTCGACCGTCGACCGCTGGGCCCCGTGCCGGCTCGACGGCGACCCCGTCGCCGCGTGGGCCGAGCACGCCCTGGCCGCGCCGGTGATGTCGGTGCGGCGCGACGGACAGCCGTGGCTGGCCGATCCGGGCTGCACCTTCGGTGCGTGGCTGGACGGCGACGCCGGTCTCGGGCCGCCGACGGCCGGTGACCTCGACCACCACCTGTCCACGCTGTTCCCGCCGGTCCGGCCCCGCGCGTACCTCGAGGTCCGCTACCTGGACGCCCAGCCGGGCCGCTGGTGGCCGGTGCCGATCGCCGTCCTCGTCGCCCTGGTGGAGGACGGCACGGCCGGGGACGCCGCGCTGGACGCGGCCGAGCAGGCCCGCGGCGACACGGCGGACCCGTGGTCGGCGGCCGCCCGGCACGGGACGTCGGACCCGGCCCTGGGCCGCGCGGCGTCCGCCTGCCTGGCCGCCGCGCTGGAGGCGCTGCCCCGGCTCGGCGCGGCGGCGGCGACGGTCGACCTGGTCGCCGCGTTCGCCGACCGCTGGACGTTCCGGGGCCGCTGCCCCGCCGACGACGAGGAGCCCTGATGCTGACCGAGGACGCGATCCGGCAGACCGCCGCCGCGGAGCTGGAACGGGTGCGCGCGCGCAGCCACGGCCTGACCACCGCGCTGCTGGACGACGACGAGCTGCTCGCGCAGCACTCGCGGCTGATGTCCCCGCTGGTGTGGGACCTCGCGCACGTCGGCAACTCCGAGGAGCTGTGGCTGCTGCGCGCGGCGGCCGGCATCGAGGCGATGCGCCCCGAGATCGACGACATCTACAACGCGTTCGAGCATCCCCGCGCCGAACGACCGAGCCTGCCGCTGCTGCGCCCGGCCGAGGCGAGCTCGTACATCGACCTCGTGCGGCGCAAGGTGCTCGACTCGCTCGAGCACGTGCCCCTGACCCCCGACCGGCCGCTCACGGACGCCGGGCTCGTCTACTGGCTCGTCGTGCAGCACGAGCACCAGCACGACGAGACGATGCTCGCCACCCACCAGCTGCGCCGGGGCGCCCCGGTGCTGCCCGACGGCGACCAGGCGGCCGTGCCCCGGGCGGGCGGGCGGCTGCCCGCGCAGGTGCTCGTCGAGGGCGGCCCGTTCACGATGGGCACGTCCGACGACCCGTGGGCGTACGACAACGAGCGGCCGGCCCGCACCGTCGACGTCCCGGCGTTCTGGATCGACACCACGCCGGTGTCGAACGGCGCCTACCTCGAGTTCGTCGCCTCCGGCGGCTACGACGACCCGCGCTGGTGGACGGCGCGGGGCTGGCAGTGGCGGTGCGAGTCCGGCAAGCGCGCACCCGCCTTCTGGCTGCGCGAGGGCGGCCAGTGGCTCCGCCGCCGGTTCGGGCGCGTGGAGCCCCTGCCGCTCGACGAGCCGGTGCAGCACGTCTGCTGGTTCGAGGCCGACGCGTACGCCCGGTTCCGCGGGATGCGGCTGCCGACCGAGGCCGAGTGGGAGAAGGCGGCGTCCTGGGACCCGCGAACGCACACGAAGCGGCGCTTCCCCTGGGGGGACGACGACCCCGCCGGCCGGGCCAACCTCGGCCAGGCGCGGTACCGGCCGACCCCGATCGGCTCGTGGCCGGACGGCGCGGCGCCGTGCGGGGCGCTGCAGATGGTCGGCGACGTGTGGGAGTGGACCAGCAGCGACTTCACCGGCCACCCCGGGTTCTGCGCCTTCCCGTACGCCGAGTACTCGCAGGTCTTCTTCGGCGGCGACTACAAGGTGCTGCGCGGCGGGTCGTGGGCGACCGACCCGACCGCGGTCCGGACGACGTTCCGCAACTGGGACCTCCCGGTCCGCCGGCAGATCTTCAGCGGCTTCCGCTGCGCCCGGAGTGCCTGAGGCATGTGCCGGCACCTGGCCTGGATGGCGACGGACGGCGCGGGCCCGGCGTCCCTGCACGACCTGGTGCTGGCGGCGCCGCACTCGCTGCAGGTGCAGGCGTGGGCACCGCGGCATCAGCGGTTCGGCACGGTCAACGTCGACGGCTACGGCGTCGGCTGGTACGTGCCGGACCGCGACGAACCCGTGAGATTCCGTCGAGCGCAACCGATTTGGACCGATGCGTCCTTCGCGTCCCTGGCGCCGGCCGTGACGACGACGGCGGCGTTGGCCGCGGTGCGCTCGGCGACGCAGGGGTTCGCGGCGTCCGACGAGACGTGCTGCGCGCCCTTCACCCACGGCCGGTGGCTGTTCAGCCACAACGGGCGCGTCGACGGCCTGGTCTCCCACCGCGACCTGCTGGACGACGCCGTGTGGGAGGTGCCCGACGTCCGCGCGCCGGTGGACTCCGCCGTCGTCTTCGGGGTCGCGCTGCGGGCGTGGATGGACGGAGCCGGACTCGGCGAGGGGCTCGCGCACGCGGTGACGACGGTGCGCTCGCGCGTGGGGCCGGCCGGGGTCGCGCGGCTCAGCCTGCTCGCCACCGACGGGACGGCGCTGGCCGGCACCACGTGCGGGGAGGCCCTCGTGGTCCGCAGGGACGGGCGGGGAACCCTGCTGGCGAGCGAGCCCACCGACGACGAGCCCGGATGGCAGGAGCTGCCGCCCGGGTGCCTCGTCGTCGCCGACCCCGGCGGCGTGAGAGTCACGCCGCTGGCCGAACCGACCGAGGAGACAGCGTGACCGACCGGACCGCGACGTTCGAGCTGGAGCGGCACCTCACGGACGACGACCTGGTCGCCACCCTGCGCGCCGACGTGACCGCGGGCCTGACCGCGACGCCGAAAGCCTTGCCGCCCAAGTACTTCTACGACGCTCGCGGTTCCGAGCTGTTCGAGGAGATCACCCGTCTGCCGGAGTACTACCCGACGCGCCGCGAGCGGGCCGTGCTGGCGGCTCACGCGCAGGACGTCGCCCGGCTCACCGGCGCGGACACCGTCGTGGAGCTCGGGTCCGGCTCGTCGTCCAAGACGCGGCTCGTGCTCGACGCGCTGTCGCGGGCCGGCACCCTGGCGACCTATGTGCCGGTGGACGTCTCGGAGTCCGCGCTGCGCGGTGCGGCCGAGGCGCTGCTGGCCGACTACCCCGGGCTGCAGGTGCGGCCGGTCGTTGCCGACCTCGAGCGGCACGTGCACCTGCTGCCGCGCGGCGGGCGCCGCCTCGCGCTGTTCCTCGGCGGCACCATCGGCAACCTGCTGCCCGCCGAGCGCGCCGCGTTCCTCGCCGCGGTGCACGAGTGGCTGGCGCCCGGCGACCACCTGCTGCTGGGGACCGACCTCGTCAAGGACCCCGCGCGCCTCGTCGCCGCCTACGACGACGCGGCCGGCGTGACGGCCGAGTTCAACCACAACGTGCTCAACGTGCTGCGCTCGGCACTCGGCGCCCGCGTCGACGTCGACGCCTTCGCCCACCGCGCGGTGTGGGACGCCGACGCCGAGTGGATCGAGATGCGGCTGCAGGCGCTGGGCGACACGGTGATCGAGGTGCCGCAGCTCGGCGTGCGCGCCGAGTTCGCCGCCGGGGACGAGCTGCGCACCGAGGTGTCGGCGAAGTTCCGCCGCGAGGGCGTGGAGGCCGAGCTCGACGCCGCCGGGTTCGACCTCGCCGGCTGGTGGACCGACCCCGACGGCGACTTCGCCGTGTCGCTGGCCCGCCGCACTTGACCCCGACCCCTCTCGGTGATCATGCACTTCCCCGTGATCACTCCGTAACGTCCGAGGGAGCGGTTGCGGCCCGGCGCCGTCCGCCGCTGGAGTCCCGTCATCAGGCGCCTCACCCGGCGCGGACGACGCCCGCGTAGCGGGCCAGGATGTCGCCCCAGCCGCCGTCGCCGCCGACCGAGGCGAGCATGTCGCGCCAGCCGTCGCCGGCGCGGTCGAGGTGCCGGTGCTCGAGGACGACGCGGGTGCCGCCGCCGGAGGGGGTGAACGTCACCTCGACCTCGCTCGCCCGCTCGGGATCGGGCCGCCACCGGGCGCTGATCGCCCAGCTGAGCACGAGGCGGTGCGGTGGCTCCCATGCCAGGACCCGGCCCCAGTCGCACTCGGCGCCGTCGGTGGTGCGCTCGTACCAGCGGCCGCCCTCGCCGGGCTCGAGCACGTAGGTCTCGACGTCCCCTTGCGGACGCTGGTGGCCTCTCCGGTGGTGCTGGTCATCTCTGCTTCTCCCGTTCTGCGGCGCGCTCGACGGCGTCCGCGTACGACTGCAAGGCGGTGTCCCAGAACGTGTCCAGCCAGGCCCGCAGCTCGGCGAGCCCGTCGCGGCGGACGGCGTAGAGCTGCTGGCGCCCCTGGCGGCGAGCGGTGACGAGCCCCGCCTCGCGCAGCACCTTGAGGTGCTGGGAGACGGCGGGCCTGCTCACCGGCAGCGTGCCGGCGACGTCGGTCACCGAGCGGGGGCCGGACGCCAGCCGTTCCAGCACGGCCCGGCGGGTGGGG
>JBMOMI010000155.1:0-7393 GCA_049325235.1 Actinomycetota bacterium
ACCACGCGCGAGGAGATGCCGGCGCACCGCGTGCTGTACCGCGACATCGACAACGACCAGAAGCTGTGGAACGTCGTCGCCGCACTCATGCTCGGCGGCGCCGCGCTGGCCGCGTTCAACCTCACCGGTCGGGTCGTCGACGCCCAGCGGCGCGAGATCGGCGTCCGCATGGCGCTCGGCGTCCCGAGGAGCGCGCTCGCCGTCCGGCCGCTGCTGCTGGGGGCCCAGATCGCAGTCCTCGGGGTCGTCCTCGGGTTGGGTACCGGGGCGGCCGTGAGCGCCCTGCTCGCCGACGAGTTCCGCTCCCTGCTGCCGCTGCCGGTGTGGGACACCTCGTTCCAGGCCGGGCCTTTCGCGCGGGCCGCCGGCCTGGGGTTCGTGATCCCGATGCTCGCGGTGCTGTGGCCGGTCTGGCGCGCCGTGCGCGTGGAGCCGGTCGAGGCGATCCGCGTCGGGCACCTCGCCGGCCGTGCGCGGTCCGGTGGCGGTCTCGCGCACCTGGCCCGGCGGCTGCCGTTCACGCGGTCCACGCTGCGCCAGATGCCGGTCCGCAACGTCCTGCGGACCCCTCGCCGAACCCTGCTCACGGCGCTCGGCGTGGCGGCCACGATGACCAGCCTGGTCGCGGTGTTCGGCATGCTCGACTCGTTCACCCGCACCGTGGACGCCGCGGCGCGAGAGGTGACGTCGTCGGCGGCCGACCGGCTGTCCGTGCAGCTCGCGGCCCCGGTCCCGGCGACGTCCCCGGAGCTGACCGCGGCCACGTCCACGCCGGACGTCGTCGACTGGCACGCGGCGCTGCTGCTGCCTGCCGTCCTGCTCGCGAACGGCAGCGAGGTCGACGTCGCCGTGGAGACGGTGCCGGACGACGCGGTGTGGTCCCCCACGATCACCGAGGGCGCGCCAGCCGTCGCGCCGGGCGAGATCGTGCTGGCCGCCGAAGCCGCCGCCGACCTCGGCCTCGCCGTCGGGGACGACGTCACGGTGCGGCACCCGCAGCGCCTGGGCGACACCGCCTTTCGCACCACGGAGTCCACGATGCGCGTCGTCGGGCTGCACCCGAGCCCGTTGCGGGTGGGCGCCTACGTCGACGAGTCGTCGGCGGACATGTTCGGGCTGAGCGGCGCTGCGAACGTCGTCCAGGTGGTGCCGGCGCCCGGCGTGGCAGCCGACGAGCTTCGCCGGGAGCTGCTGGGCTCCCCACTCGTCACCTCGGCCCAGCCGGTGACCACCGCCACCGACACGCTGCGCGACGCGGTCGGTGAGTTCACCGCCATCCTCGCCGTCGCGGCGGGGGTCACGCTCCTGCTCGCCCTGCTCATCGCGTTCAACGCCTCGAGCATCGCGGTGGACGAGCGCGTGCGCGACAACGCCACGATGCTCGCGTTCGGGGTCCCCGTGCGCAGCCTGCTCGGCATCCACGCGACCGAGAGCGCGCTGACCGGGCTCGTCGGGACGCTGCTCGGCATCGCCGCCGGCTACGCCGTCCTGGGCTGGGTGACCGGCAGCCTGCTCGCCGAGACGCTGCCGGACGTCGCCTTGTCCCCAGCGCTGTCCTGGGGCACCGCCGGAGTCGCGCTCGCCGTCGGGATCGCGGCCGTCGGGGTCGCTCCGCTGCTCGTCGCGCGGCGGCTGACACGCGTGGACCTGCCGGCCGCGCTGCGGGTGGTCGAGTGACGCGGTCTACGCCCTGGCCGCCAGGTCGCACCACAGGTGCGTGGTGCCGTCCGGGCCGGTGTAGTGACCCACCCGCTCGGCGAACCTTCGGACCAGGTCCAGGCCGCGACCGGGCCGGGCTGCCCAGCCGTCGGGCATCGCGGACGCCGCCTGGACGTCGAGGCGCAGCTCACCGTCCGAGCGCGGCTCCAGCCGGACCAGCACGTCGGCCGCGCGGTGGTGCAGGAGCTCGGTGGTCAGCTCGCTGACCGCGAGCTCGGCCGCATCGCTCACCGTCTGCCGGTGCCGCTGGAGGGCCTGTCGGACCCCGTGCCGCAGCACTGCGGGCGCACCCGGGCCGGCCGCGGCGCGCAGGACCCAAGGCGCCCGCTCGACCGGCCGGCCTGGACGCGGGGGCACCGGGGCGGGGCTGTCGCGCAGCAGGTCCACCAGGAGGTCCTCCGCCGGGCGTGTGGGGTCGGCGAGGTGCACGACCATGTGGACCACGGGTCGGACCGGCTCCCCCCGGGCCGACACGCACGGCGCGGTCAGGGACGTCCGTAGCCGGTCGGTCAGCACCCCCGCCTCGGCTGCACCGCGGGTCTCCGCGACGACGACCCAGGTCCGGTCGAGCAGCCGCACACACACGTCGCCTCGCCGGACCAGCCGGCGCAGTCGACGGTCCACCTCGTCGGCGACCTCGTCGGACGTCTCCGGCATACCGTCCCGGCGCGGGACGCTGCACCGCAACAGAACCGTCTCCCGTTCAGCGTGGCGCAGGCTCCGTCCAGCGGCCGCATCGAGGAAGACCGTCAGCAGGTCGCGTGCCCGGTCGTCCGGCCCCGTGGTGTCGGTCACCGATCCCACCCCCCGGGACGACAGTATCCCGGCGTCGCTGTCGGTGAGAAGTCGTCACAGCAGACCGAGCTCGCGCAGGCCCTGGCCGAGCGCCGTCCCGTCCGGCGCCCGGACCTGCGGCACCGGGGACTCCTCCGGGCCGTGGTCGTCGGGCAGCGGCCCCGGGGTGCCGTGCGCGAGGACCTGCTCGCCCAGCGTGAGCTGGCGGATCGCGATCCCGCGCACCTTGTCGGGGTGCTCACGGGCGAACTCGGCGTAGATCTCCGGGTCGTGCTGACCGTCGTCCCCGACCAGCAGCCAGCGGACGTGCGGCAGCTCGCGGGCCAGCCGGCGCAGCGCGGCCCGCTTGTGCTCGCGCCCGCTGCGGAACCAGCCGGTGTTGGTGGGGCCCCAGTCGGTGAGCAGCATCGGCCCCTCGGGGTAGCCGTGCCGTTCGAGGAAGCGGGCCAGCGTGGGGGCGACGTTGAACGCGCCGGTCGACAGGTAGACGACCGGGGTGTCCGGCTGCCGCACGACGATCTCGCGGTAGAGCGGCGCCATGCCCGGGACGACGTTGCGGGCCTGCTCGTGCAGCACGAACGTGTTCCATGCGGCGATCAGCGGACGGGGCAGCGAGGTGACCATCACCGTGTCGTCGATGTCGCTGACCAGCCCGTGCTCGGTGCCCGGTCCCACGACCACGACCGGCGCCGGTACCGCCTCGGACCCCTCGACCGACATCCGGATCTCGTGTCGGCCCGGCTCCAGGTCGCAGTGCACGACCGCGTCCACGTAGCCGCCGCGGTCGGTGTGCACCCGGTGCACCCGGCCGGCGATCTCGACGTCCACAACCGCTTCGGCGACCGGAGCGGTGGCGAAGCTGCGCCAGCCGCGGACGGCCCCCTGGCGCGCCTCGTGCGCACCTTCCCGGGCGGCCGGCCGCGACAGCAGCACCCGGCCCATCACCCGGACCCAGCCGGGGGCGCCGTAGCCGTGGTACGCCAGCACGTGCGGCACCCAGCCGCGCCCTCGCAGGACGGACTCGACGACCGCCGTGACGCGGTCCTCCAGGACCGCCGCGAGGTGCGGCTTGCTGCGCCACCGCTTCGTCGTCACGGCGGCGCAGTCTGCCAACTCAGGGCTTGAAGAGCACCTTCACCGCGCCGTCCCGCTTCTCGGCGTACATCTCGTAGGCGTCCGGGGCGGACTCCAACGGCACGTGGTGGGTGGCGAACCCGTCGACGCCGAGGGGGTCGTCGTCGGTCAGCAGCGGAAGGAGGTCGTCCACCCAGCGGCGGACGTTCGCCTGCCCCATCCGCAGGGTCAGCTGTTTGTCGAACATCGTCATCATCGGCAGGGGGTCGGCCTCGCCGCCGTAGACGCCCGACAGCGACACGGTGCCTCCGCGGCGGACCAGGTCGAGGGCCAGCGTCAGCGCGTTCAGGCGGTCGACGCCCATCGTCGTCATCATCCGTCGGGCCACCGCGTCCGGCAGCATCCCCACCACCTGGTGTGCGGCCTTGGCGACCGGCGAGCCGTGCGCCTCCATGCCGACGGCGTCGATGACGGAGTCGGCCCCCCGGCCACCGGTGAGCCCGCGGACCGCCTCGGTGACGTCGTCCGTGCTGGACAGGTCGATCGTGGTGACACCGCCGGCCGCCGCGCGAGCCAGGCGCTCGGGCACCAGGTCGATCCCGATCACCTGCTGGACCCCGCGGTGCCGGGCGATGCGGCAGGACATGTCGCCGATCGGGCCGAGCCCGAGCACCGCGAGCGTGCCACCCGCCGGCACGTCGGCGTACTCGACCGCCTGCCAGGCGGTCGGCAGCACGTCGGAGAGGTACACGAAGCGGTCGTCGGGCGGCCCCTCCGGCACCTTGATCGGGCCGTAGTGGGCCTGCGGGACCCGCAGGTACTCGGCCTGCCCGCCCGGGACCTGGCCGTACAGCTTGGTGTAGCCGAACAAGGACGCGCCCTTGCCCTGGGCCCGGTTCTGCGTCGTCTCGCACTGGCTCTGCAGCCCCCGCGAGCACATCCAGCAGCTGCCGCACGAGATGTTGAACGGCACGACCACCCGGTCGCCGGGCCTGATGTGCCTCACCTCGGCGCCGACCTCCTCGACGACGCCCATCGGCTCGTGGCCGAGGATGTCGCCGGCGTCGAGGAACGGGGCGAGCACCTCGTAGAGGTGCAGGTCGGAACCGCACAACCCGGTGCTGGTGATCCTCACGATCGCGTCGGTCGGTTCCTTCAGCACCGGGTCGGGCACGGTCTCGACGCTGACCTTGCGCTTGCCCTGCCACGTCACGGCTCGCATGCGTGACCCCTACCCCCGGGCGGCACCCGGAAACCCGCCGCTAGGTTGGGGCAGCGTGGACGAGCGCGCGGCGGCATGGTTCGCCCGGCGGACCTCGACCGCCCGCGACTGGCCGGTCGAGACCTGCCTGGACCTCAAGGCCCGCAGCGGGTCCCGCATCAGCGTGGTCGTCCCGGCGCGCAACGAGGCCGCGACGATCGCCGACGTCGTCGGCACGCTGCGCTCGGAGCTCGTCCACCAGGCGCCCCTCGTCGACGAGCTGGTCGTCATCGACTCCGACTCCACCGACGACACGGCAGCGGTCGCTCGCCGGGCCGGGGCCGTCATCCACGCGGCGCGGGACGTCGTCCCGGAGCTGGGCTCCCACCCCGGCAAGGGCGAGGCCCTGTGGAAGTCGCTCTTCGTCACCACCGGCGACGTGGTCGTGTTCGTCGACGCGGACCTGACGCACTGGGGCCCGCACTTCGTGACCGGGCTCGTCGGCCCCTTGCTGGCGGACCCGGCGGTGCTGCTGGTCAAGGGCTTCTACGACCGGGTGCTGTCGTCGTCCGGCGGCCCGCCGTCGACCGAGGGCGGCCGGGTGACCGAACTCGTGGCCCGCCCGCTGCTGAGCCTCTGGTGGCCGCACCTGGCCGCCGTGGTGCAGCCGCTCGCGGGCGAGTGGGCGCTGCGCCGGGCGCTGGCCGTGGAGCTGCCCTTCCCCGCCGGTTACGGGGTCGAGCTGGCCACGCTCATCGACACGGCGGACCGGCACGGCCTGGACGCCGTCGCCCAGGTCGACCTGGGCAGCCGGGCGCACCTCCACCAGGCCGTGCACGACCTCGCGGTGATGGCCGGCGAGCTGCTCGCCGTGGCCGACGCCCGCTCGCCCTCCCCCCGCGGCCTGGACGCCGAGCCGACGCTGCACCAGTACGTGCGCGACGAGGGCGGCGGCCGGTGGCGGTCCCGGCCCGTGCCCGTCGTGGAGCGCCCGCCGGCCGGGTCGCTGGCGCGCCAGGCGGGGACGGCGTGCTGAGGCTCGGCCGGCACGCGTTCGCCGACGACGTGCTCCTCGTCATGGCGATCGTCAACCGGACGCCGGACTCGTTCTACGACAAGGGCGCCACGTACGCGACCGACGCCGCGCTCGACCGCGTGGACGAGGTCGTCGGCGCCGGGGCGCAGATCGTCGACATCGGCGGCGTCAAGGCCGCCCCCGGGGACGACGTGGACGTCGTCGAGGAGATCCGCCGCACCGCCGACTTCGTCGCCCAGGTGCGGGAACGCCATCCCGGCGTCGTGATCAGCGTCGACACGTGGCGGGCCGCGGTGGCCCGCGAGGTGTGCGCCGCCGGGGCCGACCTGCTCAACGACGCCTGGGGCGGTGTCGAGCCCGAGCTGGCCGAGGTGGCCGCCGAGCACGGCGTAGGACTGGTGTGCACGCACGCCGGCGGCCAGCAGCCCCGCACCCGTCCGCACCGGGTGGCCTACGACGACGTGGTGGACGACGTCCTGCGCCGGACCGTCGGGCTCGCCGAGGCGGCCGTGGCGGCCGGCGTGCCGCGCGAGGGGGTGCTCATCGACCCGGGCCACGACTTCGGCAAGAACACGTGGCACTCCCTGGAGGTCACCCGCCGGCTCGACGAGATGGTCGCGACCGGCTGGCCGGTGCTGGTGTCGTTGTCCAACAAGGACTTCGTCGGGGAGACCCTTGACGTGCCGCTCGAGGACCGGCTGGTCGGGACCCTGGCGACCACCGCGGTCTGCGCCTGGCACGGTGCCCGCGTCTACCGAGTGCACCAGGTCGTCGAGACCCGGCAGGTGCTCGACATGGTGGCGTCGATCCGCGGCGCGCGGCCGCCGGCGCGCACGGTCCGGGGGCTCGCGTGATCGTCGCCGCGGCGCTGTGCCCGCACCCACCGCTGCTGCTGCGCGAGGTGACGGGGGCCGTGGACGCGGCGGCGTCCCTGCGCTCGGCCTGCGCCGAGGCGGTGCGCGCCCTGACCGGCGCGCTCGACCCGGCGACGGACGTCGTCCACGTCGTCGGCGCCGACGGGCCGCTCGTCACCCCTGCCTCCTTCGCCCCCTCCCCCGTGATCAAGGAATCCAAGCCTGATCAAGGAATCCGGGCACGGCCGCTGAGCCTCCTCGTGGGTATGCGTCTGCTCGCCGAGGCCGGCTGGGGCGGCGAGGTCGTGCCGCACGCCGTGGCGCCCGACGCGCCCCCCGGCGAGTGCTGGGCGCTCGGCGAGGCCCTCGCCACCGCGGCCCGCCCGACCGCCGTGCTCGCCCTCGGCGACGGCAGCGCGCGGCGCGGACCCAAGGCCCCGGGCTACGTCGACGAGCGCGCGGCGAGCTTCGACGCCGATGTGCTCGATGCGCTGGCCGCGGCGGACGCCGACCGGCTGGCTGCCGTGGATCCCGAGCTGGCCGCCGTCCTGCTGGCCGCGGGACGGCCGGCGTGGCAGGTGCTGGCCGGGGCCCTTCCGTGGCTCGGGGTCAGCCGCGGCCGGCTGCGCTACGCGGACGACCCGTTCGGCGTGATGTACGCGGTGTGCACCTGGATTCCTTGATCACGCTCGGTTTCCTTGATCACGCCCGGAT
>JBMOMI010000156.1:0-7338 GCA_049325235.1 Actinomycetota bacterium
GAGCAGCGGCAGCGCGACGAGCAGCCACGCGGCCGCCGACAGGCCGGTCGCGGGCAGCGCCTCTGCCGCCGGGGCAGAGGCGGTCATCACTCCAGGCATTCGATGTCCGTCCGTCGTCAGTACTTGAGCAGGTTCGCGTCGTCCACCGACGCCGACCGGCGCGTCCGGAAGATGGTCACGATGATCGCCAGGCCGACGACCACCTCGGCGGCGGCCACGACCATGACGAAGAAGGCGATCACCTGCCCGGTGATGTCCCCGGTCATCCGGGCGAACGTCACGAAGGCGAGGTTGGTGGCGTTGAGCATCAGCTCGACGCCCATGAACACCACGATCGCGTTGCGCCGCAGCAGCACGGTGGTCGCGCCCACCGCGAACAGGAGGCCGGACAGGACCAGGTAGTTGGTCACGCTCATCGGTCGTCCTCCCGCTCGTCGGAGACCCGCTCGTCGGAGACCTGCTCGTCGGAGACCCGCGTCGTCCCGTCGACGGCCTCGTCGGTCGGGAACTGGGAGCCGGTCACGCCGCGGCGGCGGTCCGGGCCGATCTCCGCCTCGATGACGGCCACGTCGTCCAGGAACCCGACCGCCGGGCGGGCCTGCCCGCGGGCCCGCAGGACCCGGGAGACCGACAGCTCGCTCGGGGTGCCGTCCGGCAGGAGCGCCGGGGTGTCGACCGCGTTGTGCCGCGCGAAGACGCCCGGGGACGGCAGCGGCGCGACCTGCTGCCCCTGGAGGACCCGCCGCCGGGCGAGCTCGCGCTGCGTCGTCCGGGGCGCCAGGCGCGGCCGGTGCGTCATGACGATGGCGCCGAGCGCCGCCGTGACGAGCAGCGCGCCGGTGAGCTCGAACGCGACGACGAAGTCCGAGAACACGACCCGGGCGATCGCCACCGGGTTCCCGTCGGCGTTCGCGGCGTCGAGCCCGACCGGGCCGCTGGTCACCGGGGCCGGGACGTCGAACGGCCCGACGGTCAGGCCCTTCACCATGCCCACGAGCACGAACGCGAGCCCCAGCCCGGCGAGCAGCGAGGGCAGCCGGTGGTGACGGATCGTCTCCACCAGGGAGTCCGAGGAGTCGACGCCGACGAGCATGAGGACGAACAGGAAGAGGATCATCACCGCGCCGGTGTAGACGATGATCTGCGTGGCGAACAGGAACGGGGCGTCCTGCGCCGCGTAGAGCACCGCCAGGCCGACCATCACCGCGACCAGCGCCAGCGCCGCGTGCACGGCCTTCTTGGCGAACAGCAGCCCGAGCGCGGCGAGCACCATGAGCGGGGCGAGGATCCAGAACAGCACGGTCTCGCCGCCGCCCACGCCGGTGGCCTGCTCGGGGACCGGCACGGTCGCCAGGACCGCGGTCGGGCTCATCGGGCCTCTCCCTGCACCATCTCGGACGCCACCGGCTGCTCGGCGCCGCGGTGTCGACGCACCCACTCCTCCTGCTCGAGGACCGCGCCGGTCACCTCGCCGCGGTAGTAGCTCTGCTCGTCCGTGCCGGGGACCATCGGGTGGGGCGCCTCGAGCATGCCCGGCAGCAGCGGGGCGAGCAGGTCGGTCTTCTCGTAGATCAGGCCGGCCCGGCTCGGCCCGGCGAGCTCGTACTCGTTCGTCATCGTCAGGGCGCGGGTCGGGCACGCCTCGATGCACAGGCCGCAGAAGATGCAGCGCAGGTAGTTGATCTGGTAGACGCGGCCGTACCGCTCCCCCGGGGAGTAGCGCTCCTCGTCGGTGTTGTCCGCTCCCTCGACGTAGATGGCGTCGGCCGGGCAGGCCCACGCGCACAGCTCGCAGCCGATGCACTTCTCCAGCCCGTCCGGGTGCCGGTTGAGCTGGTGCCGGCCGTGGAAGCGCGGCTGGGTGGGGACCTTCTCCTCGGGGTACTGCTCGGTCTCCACCTTGCCGAACATCTGGCCGAAGCTGACGCCGAAGCCGGCCACGGGCGCCAGCAGCTCGGACAGGAAGCCGCCCTTGCGGTCGTCGCGCGGCTCGCGCCGGCTCACGTCCTTGGACTCAGCCACGCGTGTCCTCCTCGCTGTCGCGGGTGGGTCGGTCGGTCGAGGTCGCGGCGCCGACGACGGCGCTCTGGCGCAGCCGCCGCGGGGACGCCGGGAGCTCCTGGCCCGGCATCGGCGGCACCGGGTGCCCGCCGGCGAACGGGTCGAACTCCGCGGGCGCGGCGGCGGCCGCCGGCTCCTCGCGGCGCTGCGGCCACAGGAACGTGCCGACGACGAACACCGCCGCGACCCCGGCGATCACCCACAGCACGGTCTGCAGGCTGACGTCGGTGAACTGCCGGACCCCCTGCAGGACCGCCACCGCGAAAACCCAGGCCAAAGCGGCCGGGATGAGCACCTTCCAGCCCAGCTTCATGAACTGGTCGTAGCGCATCCGCGGCAGCGAGCCGCGCAGCCAGATGTAGAAGAAGATGAACACCCACATCTTCGCGGTGAACCACAGCAGCGGCCACCAGCCCGAGTTGGCGCCCTCCCAGATCGGCCCGCCGAGCGGCCACGGCGCCTGCCAGCCACCGAGGAAGAGCGTCGTGGCCAGCGCGGAGACCGTGAACATGTTGACGTACTCGGCGAGGAAGAACATCGCGAACTTCATCGACGAGTACTCGGTGTGGAACCCGCCCACGAGCTCGCCCTCGGCCTCCGGGAGGTCGAAGGGCAGCCGGTTCGTCTCGCCGACCATCGAGATGACGTAGATGACGAACGCCGGCAGCAGCGTCACCGCCCACCACAGGTTCTGCTGGGAGGCCACGATCTGCGACGTCGACATCGAGCCCGCGACGAGGAACACGCTCACCAGGGACAGGCCCATCGCCAGCTCGTAGCTGATCACCTGCGCGGTCGACCGGACGCCGCCGAGCAGCGGGTACGTGGACCCGGACGACCATCCGGCCAGCACCAGCCCGTACACGCCGATCGAGGCCACGGCGAGGATGTACAGCACCGCGACGGGCAGGTCCGTGAGCTGCAGCGGGGTCACGACGTCCGTGAACGGGATCCGGACCTCGGGGCCGAGCGGGATGACGGCGAACGCCAGGAAGGCCGGGACCGCCGACAGCGCCGGCGCCAGCAGGTACACGACCCGGTCGGCGTTCTTGGGGGTCAGGTCCTCCTTGAGGGCCAGCTTCACGCCGTCCGCGAGGCTCTGCAGGATGCCGAAGGGCCCGGTGCGGTTGGGGCCGAGGCGTCGCTGCATCCGGCCGATGATCCGCCGCTCCGCCCAGATGACGATGACGACGTTGACGACGAGGAAGACGAAGACGAACAGCAGCTTGCCGAGCACGACCCAGCCGTTGTCGTTGCTGAAGTCGGCCGACGGGACGGCGGTGGACGACAGCAGGTTCACGCCTGCACCTCCTCGACGTCGGTGGCCGCGGCGGCGATCCGCACGACGGACCCGGAGCCGGCACGCAGCGTGGCCCGCACCGCGCTGCCGGCGGAGTTCGTCGGCAGCCACACGACCCGGTCGGGCATGTCGGTGACGACCAGCGGGAGGCGCACGGCGCCGGCGTCGGTGGCGACCTCGACGAGACCGCCGGGCACGGCGCCGACCTCGGCCGCGGTGGCCGCCGACAGGCGTGCGTGCGCCCGGTGCGCGGTGCCGGCGAGGAACGGCTCGCCGTCCTGAAGGCGCCCGGCGTCCAGCAGCAGGTGCCACGTGGCGAGCACGGCCTCGCCCGCCTGCGGCTCCGGGAGCGGCCCGGGCTCGTGCGCCGGGGCCGCCGGTCGCGCGCCCTCCCAGGCCCCGAGCTCGGCGAGCTCGGACCTGGCCGCCTCGACCGTCGGCAGCGCCAGGTCGGCGTCCATGGCGTCCGCGAGGACGTCCAGCACCCGCACGTCCGGCATCGCGTTCGACCCGAGCGCCGGCTCGAACGCGCGCCAGCGGCCCTCCCAGTCCAGGTAGGTGCCGCCCTTCTCGGTGACCGGTGCCACCGGCAGGACGACGTCGGCCCGGTCGGTCACCGCGCTGCTGCGGACCTCCAGGCTGACGAGGAACGGCACGGCGTCCAGCGCGGCCAGCGCGAGCTGCGGGTCGGGCAGGTCGAACGGGTCGACACCGCCGACGACCAGCCCGGCCAGTGCGCCGGACGCGGCGGCCGCGAGCAGCTGGGTCGTGTCGCGGCCCGGCGCGGTCGGCACCGACGCGACCCCCCAGACGGCGGCCGTGTCCACGCGCGCCTCGGCCTCGGTGACCGGGCGGCCACCGGGCAGCAGGCCCGGCAGGGCACCGGCCTCGAGGGCACCGCGCTCGCCGGCACGGCGCGGGATCCACGCCAGGCGGGCGCCGGTGGCGTCGGCGAGGGCGACCGCGGCGCTCAGACCGCCCGGCACGGTGGCCAGCCGCTCGCCGACGAGGACGACGGCCCCGCCGCGGCGCAGCGCCGCCGCGGTCTCGGCGACCTCCGGCGCCTCCTGCGCGAGCGCCCGCAGCACCTCCGGCTCGGTGCCCGGAGCGGCCGGGACCAGGACGCCGGACAGCTTCGTCAGCCCGCGGCTGGCGAAAGGCGCGACCGAGGCGACCACCTGGCGGCGCTTGCGCACCGCCTTGCGCAGCCGCAGGAAGGCGATCGGCGACTCCTCCTCCGGCTCCAGCCCCACGAGGAGCACGGCGGGGGCCGCCTCGAGGTCGGCGTACGTCACCGGCATCCCGGCGCCCGCGACGCGGGCCGCGAGGAACTCGGCCTCCTCGGTGGAGTGCGGGCGGGCGCGGAAGTCGACGTCGTTGCTGCGCAAGGCGATCCGCGCGAACTTGGCGTAGGCGTAGGCGTCCTCGACGGTGGCTCGCCCGCCCACCAGCACTCCCACGCCGGCCGCGGTGTCGGCCGGGGTCGCGACGGCGTCCCGGGCGGCGAGCAGACCGCGCGCCGCGACGTCCAGGGCCTCGGTCCAGCTCGTCGGCACGAGCTCTCCGGACTCGGCATCCCGCACCATGGGGCTGGTCAGGCGGTCAGGCGCGCTCTGCCAGGTGAAGGCGAAGCGGCCCTTGTCGCAGTTCCACTCCTCGTTCACGGCCGGGTCGTCGCCGGCCAGGCGCCGCAGGACCGTGCCCCGGCGGTGGTCGACGCGGATCGCGCAGCCCGACGCGCAGTGCTCGCAGACGCCGGGCGAGGAGACCAGGTCGAACGGGCGCGAGCGGAACCGGTACGCCGCCGAGGTCAGCGCACCGACCGGGCAGATCTGGATCGTGTTGCCGGAGAAGTAGCTCGCGAACGGCTCCCCGGACTCGTCGAGCATCGACTCACCGGCCACGTGGATGCCGAGCACGGCCGGGGAGAACGTGCCGATCTGCTGCTGGGCGCCGCGCTGCTGCAGCTCGATGAACGGGTCACCGGCGATCTCCTTGGAGAAGCGGGTGCACCGCTGGCACAGGATGCAGCGCTCCCGGTCGAGCAGCACCTGCGTCGAGATGCGGATCGGCTTGGGGAAGGTCCGCTTGACGTCCACGAACCGGGTCTCGGAGCGCCCGTTGCTCATCGCCTGGTTCTGCAGCGGGCACTCACCGCCCTTGTCGCACACCGGGCAGTCGAGCGGGTGGTTGATGAGCAGGAACTCCATCTGCCCCTGCTGCGCCTTGTCGGCGACCGGGGACGTGGCCTGCGTCTTGACGACCATCCCCTTGGTGAGCTCGATGGCGCACGCCGGCTGCGGCTTCGGCATCGGCCGCAGCGACCCGTCGGGGCCGGGGGTGGCCACCTCGACGAGGCACTGCCTGCAGGCGCCGACGGGGTCGAGCAGCGGGTGGTCGCAGAAGCGCGGGATGTGGATGCCGAGCTGCTCGGCCGCCCGGATGATCAGCGTGCCCTTCGGCACGCTGGTCTCGATGCCGTCGATGACGACGTCGAGCAGCTCGACCTCGCCGGCGTCGGGGCGCTGGGCGTCGGTGGTGGCGGTCATCGGGCGTCAGCTCCGGCGAAGACGGTGGAGGCGACCGGGTCGAACGGGCAGCCGCCCTGGGTCAGGTGCTGCACGTACTCGTCGCGGAAGTACTGGATGCTCGACGTCACCGGCGAGGTGGCACCGTCCCCGAGCGCGCAGAACGCGCGCCCCAGGATGTTGTCGCAGTTGTCGAGCAGGGTGTCGAGGTCGGCCTCGGTGCCCCGGCCAGCCTCCAGCCGCCGGAGGGCCTGCTTCATCCAGAACGTGCCCTCGCGGCACGGCGTGCACTTGCCGCACGACTCGTGCGCGTAGAACTCGGTCCAGCGCAGGGTGGCCCGCACGACGCACGTGGTCTCGTCGAAGATCTGCAGGGCGCGGGTGCCCAGCATCGAGCCGGCGCCGGCGACGCCTTCGAAGTCGAGCGGCACGTCGAGGTGCTGGTCCGTGAAGATCGGCGTCGACGAGCCGCCGGGCGTCCAGAACTTCAGCTCGTGGCCCGCCCGGATCCCACCGGCCATGTCCAGCAGCTCGCGCAGCGTGATGCCCAGCGGGGCCTCGTACTGGCCGGGGCGGGTCACGTGGCCGGACAGGGAGAACAACCCGAAGCCGGTGGACTTCTCGGTGCCCAGGGACGCGAACCAGTCGGCACCGTGCCGCACGATCGACGGCACCGACGCGATCGACTCGACGTTGTTGACGACGGTGGGGCGGGCGTACAGCCCGGCGACCGCCGGGAACGGCGGCTTCAGCCGCGGCTGGCCGCGCCGGCCCTCGAGTGAGTCGAGCAGCGCCGTCTCCTCGCCGCAGATGTACGCGCCGGCGCCGGCGTGCACCGTGACGTCGAGGTCGAAGCCGGTGCCGAGGATGTTCTTGCCGAGGTAGCCCTTGGCGTAGGCCTCCTCGACGGCGCGCAGCAGCCGCCGGTAGACGTGCACGACCTCGCCACGCAGGTAGATGAAGGCGTGGTTGCACCCGATCGCGTACGACGTGATGACCACGCCCTCGATCAGCAGGTGCGGCGACGCCAGCATGAGCGGCACGTCCTTGCACGTGCCCGGCTCGGACTCGTCCGCGTTGACCACCAGGTACCGCGGCCCGCCGTCGGGCTTCGGCAGGAAGCCCCACTTCATGCCGGTCGGGAAGCCGGCGCCGCCGCGGCCGCGCAGCCCGGAGTCCTTGACGAGCTGCACCAGCTCGTCCGGCTGCATGCCCAGCGCCGTGCGCAGCGGGGCGTAGCCGTCGTGGCGCTCGTAGGTCTCGAGCGTCCAGGACCGCTCGTCGTCCCAGGTCTGGGACAGCACCGGCGTCAGGGACGTCGCCATCTCAGGCCTCCTTCTGGCGTGCCGGGCGGCCGTCGTCCGGCCGCGTGCCCGTGCCGTCGTCCGACGGTCCTGCGGTCGTGTCGCTGGACGGCTTGCCCGCCGGGGCGCCGCCCCGGTCGCCGGT
>JBMOMI010000157.1:0-6532 GCA_049325235.1 Actinomycetota bacterium
CTCGATCAGCCCGTTGCGCAGGTGGTGCGGGGCGACGAGGAGACGCTTGTACTTCGTCTTGGGCGCGTAGCCGGACAGCTGGTTGAAGAGCTTCGCCAGGTCCTCGCCGACCTTGTCGTCGCAGGTGAGCAGGCCCAGGTCCTCGTACAGCCGGGCGGTCTTCGGGTTGTAGTTGCCGGTGCCCACGTGGCAGTAGCGGCGCAGCCCGTCGTTCTCCTGCCGCACGACCAGGCTGAGCTTGGCGTGCGTCTTGAGCCCGACGATGCCGTACACCACGTGCACGCCTGCCTGCTCCAGCTTGCGCGCCCACGTGATGTTCGCCTGCTCGTCGAACCGGGCCTTGATCTCGACCAGGGCGAGCACCTGCTTGCCGGCCTCGGCGGCGTCGATGAGCGCGTCGATGATCGGCGAGTCGCCGCTGGTGCGGTACAGCGTCTGCTTGATGGCCAGCACGTGCGGGTCGTCGGCGGCCTGCTCCAGGAACGCCTGCACGCTGGTGGAGAACGAGTCGTACGGGTGGTGCAGCAGGATGTCGCGCTGCCGGATCGCGGTGAACACGTCACTGGGCTTGGCGGTCTCGCGGCCCTGCGTGAGCTGCCGGTGGGTGCGCGGGACGAACTTCGGGTAGCGCAGGTCGAACCGCTCGAGGTCCGCGACCAGGTTGAGCCCGCGCAGGTCCAGCGGCTCGGGCAGCTCGTAGACCTCCTTGGGGTGCACGCCCAGCTCGCGCACCAGCAGGTCGCGCACGTGCGGGTCGACGTCCTCGGCGACCTCCAGGCGCACCGGCGGGCCGAACCGGCGGCGCAGCAGCTCCTTCTCCAGGGCCTGCAGGAGGTTCTCGGCGTCGTCCTCCTCGACCTCCAGGTCCTCGTTGCGGGTCACCCGGAACGTGTGGTGCTGCAGCACCTCCATGCCGGGGAAGAGCTGGTCCAGGTGGACGGCGATGATCTCCTCGAGCGGCACGAACCGGGCGCCGCGCCCCTCGCTGTCGACCTCGACGAACCGCGGCAGCAGCGGCGGCACCTTGACGCGGGCGAAGTGCTCCTTGCCGGTGGTGGGGTTCCGGACGACGACCGCGAGGTTGAGCGAGAGGCCGCTGATGTAGGGGAACGGGTGCGCCGGGTCCACGGCCAGCGGCGTCAGCACCGGGAAGACGTTGTCGCGGAAGAAGTCGTGCAGCCGCGACTGCTCGTCGGGGGCGAGGTCGCTCCACCGGACGAGCGTGATGTTCTGCTCCTCCAGCGCCGGCTGCACCTGCTTGGCGAAGACCCGCGCGTGGCGTGCCATCAGGTCGTGCGCGGCCGCGCTGATCGCGTCGAGCACCTCGCGCGGCTCGAGCCCGGACGCCGCGGTGACGGCGAGACCGGTCGCGATGCGGCGCTTGAGGCCGGCCACGCGCACCATGAAGAACTCGTCGAGGTTGCTGGAGAAGATCGCCAGGAACCGCGCCCGCTCCAGCAGGGGCAGCGACTCGTCCTCGGCGAGCTCGAGGACCCGCTCGTTGAACGCGAGCCAGCTCAGCTCGCGGTCCAGGAAGCGGTCGGCGGGCAGGGGGACGTCGTCCGCGCTCGCGGGCGGTGCCGGGGCGGTCGTGAGCCCGGTCGCGGACGCCCGCCGCGCGCCGGCCGCCGGCCTGCGAGCGCTCGTCTGGGTCGCCGGCTGCGTCATGCAGGCATGATGACAGCCGTCGGTGAACGGCACCTCCCCTCCACAGCCTGGCTCCCCGCGAGCGCCATCCACAGTCGTCGTGGTGCCCGGTGCAATCGGTGTGCCGCGCCGTGATCGTGCCGGCATGGACGACGAGGAGCGCCGGCGCCGGGACCGCATGGTGGCGGAGCTAGCGGACGAGCAGGCACAGGTGATCGCGCTGCACCAGCTGCGCGCGGCGAGGGTGACGCCCGGGCGACAGCGCGCGATGGTCGCCACGGAGCGCTGGCAGCTGATTCCCTACCGCGGTGTCGTGGTCGCCACCACGCAACCAGCCGAGCAGCACCGCTGGCGCCGGGCTCTCGTCCAGGTGGGACGGCAGGCGTGGCTGGGCGGTATCACTGCGCTGCAGGCAACGGGGCTGACGGGCTTCGACGAGCCGGTGATCCACGTGTGGGTGCACAAGTCGACACCGAAGGGCCGTCCCGACGGCGTCCGGGTGCACGAGACCCGGCGCTGGGGTCCAGGGGACGTCGCGGGAGCGGGCATTCCGCGTGCGCGGCCAGCCGTAGCGACGGTGCAGGCAGCGCTGTGGTCGGCCTCACCCCGGCAGGCCCTCCTCGCCATGATCATGCCGGTACAGCAGCGGCTGGTGCGCCCCGAGGACGTGCGGACCGAGCTCGAGCGGGTCGTCAGGCACCGGTTCCGGGGCGCCCTGCTGGCCGCGATCGGGGACGTCGTCGACGGCGTCCGCTCGCTGAACGAGCTCGACTTCGCCCTCGAGTGTCGCCGCCGTGGTCTGCCGGAGCCGTCGCGGCAGGTCGTTCGCAGAGGTCGGCGGGGGCGCATCTACCTGGACGTGTACTGGGCAGCCTTCCGGGTAGCCCTGGAGATCAACGGCGTTCAGCACGGTCGGCTGGACACCTCGATGGCAGACGAGCTGCGGGCGATCGACCTCCAGGTGCGGCAGGACGCCGCGGTGCAGATATCGGTGCTGACGCTGCGATGCGATCCAGACCCGTTCTTCGCCAAGCTGGCCGAGCTGCTCGTTGCCCGCGGGTGGCGGCCCTGAGCCCCCGCGGTGGCACCTTGCGTCCGTTCGGTCCGTCGTCATGGCGACCGACCGGACGGACGCAGCGGGAGCGGGACGGCTACCCCGCCCGCGCGTACATCACGTCGGTGTCGGCGTGGGTGAAACCGAGGCCGGAGTACACCTTCAGCGCCGCGGCGTTGTCCGCCTCCACGTAGAGGATCACCTCGTGCAGCCCCCGGTCGCGCAGGTGGTGCAGCCCGGCCAGCGTGAGCACCCGCCCGAGCCCCCGCCCCTGCGCCGCCGGGGAGACGCCCACGACGTACACCTCGCCGACCGGGGAGTGGGCGTCGCCGTGCACCTTCGTCCAGTGGAAGCCGAGCATCTCGCCGCTGCCGGCGTCCTCGGCGACGAGGAACCCGGCCGCGTCGAACCACGGCTCGGCCATCCGGGCGTGCAGGTCCTGCAGGGTCATCGCGCCCTGCTCGGGGTGCGACGCGAACGCCGCCGCGTTGACGGCGACCCACTCCTCGTCGTCCTGGCCCGGGCGGAACGACCGCAGCACGACGCCCTCGGGCACCGCGAACCCGGGCAGCTCGTCGTCCAGCGACCGCCGCATCAACCACAGCGAGCGCACCCGCCGGTACCCCAGGGACGCCGCGAGCGCCCCGGCCGCCGGGTGGTCGCCGTGCGCCCAGAGCCGCAGACGCCCGTCGGGGCTGACCGCCTCGGCGGCGCTCACGAGGTGCCGACCGAGCCCGCGCCGCCGCCACGCCGGGTGGACGACGAGCTCGGCGGCCGTGCCGGCGACGGTGTCGGTGGGGTCGACCCAGGCGTAGCCGACGAGATCGCCGTCCTGGCTGCGGGCCACCACGTGCCGGCCTGGCTCCTCGCCGCCGCGCCGCAGGTGCAGCTCGGTGTGCTCCGACAGCGGGTGCCGCCCGTCCTCGGCGACGGCGGCGGCGACCAGGGCGGTCACCGCCTCGACGTCGTCCGGAGCCAGGTGGTCGACGGTCGCGAGCTGGACGCCGGTCACCGGCGCAGCCTACGTGCGGGACGACTCGTCCGCGGGCCGGCGCTCGCGCGCGGGCGGCACGAACCGGTACCCGACGTTGCGGACGGTGCCGATCAGCTGCTCGTGGTCCGCGCCGAGCTTGGCGCGCAGCCGTCGCACGTGCACGTCGACCGTGCGGGTGCCGCCGAAGTAGTCGTAGCCCCACACCTCCTGCAGCAGCTGGGCCCGGGTGAAGACGCGGCCGGGGTGCTGCGCGAGGTACTTGAGCAGCTCGAACTCCTTGTACGTCAGGTCGAGGGTGCGGCCGCGGAGCTTCGCGGTGTAGGCCGCCTCGTCGATGACGACCTCGCCGGCGCGGATCTCCTCCGTCGGCGACTCGCCCGCGGCGGCCAGCGCGGCGCGCCCGGCGGCGAGCCGCAGGCGCGCCTCCACCTCGGCCGGCCCGGCCGTGTCGAGCAGGACGTCGTCCGCGCCCCAGTCCGCGGCGACCGCGGCCAGCCCGCCCTCGGTGAGGACGACGAACAGCGGGCACGAGATCCCGGTCGTCCGCACCAGGCGCGTCAGCGAGCGGGCGGCGCTGAGCTCGCGGCGGCCGTCGACGAGAACGGCGTCCGCGGGCGGCGCGTCGACGAGGGCGGCGGGCTCGGCCGGCAGCACGCGGACCGAGTGGGCGAGCAGCCCGAGCGCCGGCAGCACCTCGGCGGACGGCGCGAGCGCGTTCGTCAGGAGCAGCAGCTGGGCCATCGGTCACCTCCCCGGCGCAGGGCCCGGAGTCTAGGCGACGTCCGAGACGTGGACCGGCGTGTTCGCGTCGTGAGACCCGGCACGATGGGCGGGTGCACAGCTGGACCCGGCCCCTGGACGACGCCGGCCTCGCCGAGGCCGTCGCCCTGCTCACCGACGACGGTGTGCGCATCTCCGCGCGTCACACGCCGCCGCGCAGCACCGCCGCGGACACCGGCACCGCGGTCGTGGTCGCCCACGGCTTCACGCTGTCGTGGGCGAACCCGGCGGCGCTGCTGCTGGCGGAACGCGTCGGCGAGCGCGCCGGCGTCGTGGCGTTCGACTTCCGCGGCCACGGCCGCAGCGCCGGGGTCAGCACGGTCGGTGACCTGGAGACGCTGGACGTCGATGCCGCCGTCCGGTACGCCCGCTGGCTCGGCTACGAGCGGGTGGTGACCCTCGGCTTCTCGATGGGCGCGGCGGTCGTCGTCCGCCACGCCGGGCTGGCGAACCGTGGCCGGGTCCGGGAGCCCGTGGACGCCGTCGCTGCGGTCAGCGGCCCGAGCCGGTGGAACTTCCGCGGCACCTCGCCGATGCGCCGCGTGCACCTCGGGATCGGCACGCGGACCGGCCGCGCGGTCGTGCGCCACGCGTTCGGCACCCGGGTCGCCCCCCTCGGCTGGGACCCGTGGCCCGAGCCTCCCGACGCGCTGGCCGCCGCGGTGAGCCCGACGCCGCTGCTCGTCGTCCACGGGGACGCCGACCCGTTCTTCGGGGTCGACCACGCCGTCTGGCTGCACGCCGCGGCTCGCCAGCCCAAGGAGCTGTGGGTCGAACCAGGGTTCGGTCACGCGGAGGCGGCCACCGACCCGCGGCTCGTCGGCCGGATCGCGGACTGGCTGCTCGACCGTGCCAGGATGCCGCGGTGACCCGGCTGGTTCCCGCGCTCACCGGAGCGGCGTTCGCGGTGCTCGTCGCCGTGTCCGCCGTCGCGGGGCTGGCGCCGCTGGCCGCCGCGCTGCTGCTCGGTGTCGTGGCCATCGCCTCGGGGTGGGCGACGCTGCTGTCGCTGCCGACGCCGCGCGGCAGCACCGGGGTCATCGCGCTCGGCGGCGCGGTCGCCGTGACGGCCGCCGCGATGACGGACGACGCGCCGCACCTGCGGTGGCTGCCGGGGGTGCTCGCCGTCGCCGTCCTCGTCGAGTTCGGCCACCAGCTGCTGCGCCGCGACATGCGCCCCCGCCTCGTGGAGTCGGTGACCGGCGTGGTCGCCGCCCTCGTCGTCGCGGCCTTCGGCGCGGGGTGGCTGGGGGCGCGGCACGAGGACGGCGGGCTCGGGGTCGTGCTCGTCGGCGCGGCGGCCGCGCTCGCGGCCTCGGTGGCGACCGGCCTGCCGTGGCCGCAGCGCGTCACAGGCCCGACGGCCGTTGCCGGAGGCCTGGCGTTCGGAGCGCTCGCCGGTGCCCTGCTGCCGGACGAGCGCGCCCTGGGCAGCGGGCTGATCGGCGCCGTGGTCGGCCTCGTCGTCGCGACGTCCGACCGTCTGCTCGCGAACCTGCCCCGGTCGGTCCGGACGACGGCCGCCGTGGCGATGGGGACGGCGCCGGTCGTCGCGTCCGGCATGGTCGTCTACACGCTCGGCAGGCTCGTGTCGTGACGTTCCGCATCCTCACCGTCTGCACCGGCAACGTGTGCCGCTCGCCGATGGCCGAGCGGTTGCTGCGCAGCGGGCTGGCGGCCCGCTGCGGCGAGCAGGCCGCGGTCGTCGACCTCTCCAGCGCGGGCACCGGCGCCCTGGTGGGCGAGGCGATGACCGACCCGACCCGCGACCTCGTCACCCGTCACGGCGGGGACGCCGCAGGGCACCGGGCCCGGATGCTCGCCGAGCAGATGGTGGCCGACGCCGACCTCGTGCTGCCGCTGACCCGGCGCCACCGCAGCGCGGTCGTCACCGTGCACCCCCGGGCGACGCGGCGGACCTTCACGCTGCGCGAGGCCGCCCGCCTGGCCGGGGCCGTCGACCCCGCCGAGCTGCCGGAGGGACCGCTGGAGGAGCGGCTGCGCGCGCTCGTGCCCGCGCTCGCCGCCAAGCGGGGACTCGTGCCGGTCGCCGACCC